>NZ_JABWRA010000067.1:0-27557 GCF_014268705.1 Pseudomonas sp. SWRI179
TCCCGCCTACGCTCAGGGTCTGCACACCGTCCAACGCCGTCACGGTGAACGTGCCGCTTTGGGTCAGGGCCGATGCATCCGGGCTGCTGCCGTCGCTGAGGTTTTTCTCCTGCAATGACAGCTCGCCGCCTTCGGTGTCGAGGCCGGTGATGATCACCGGGTCGTCGTTGTTGTGGACCTGCAAGACCAGGTTCGCGGTGCTGGTATCGCCGTCGGCGTCGGTCAGGGTGTAGGTGAAGGTTTCGGTGCCGCTGCCCCCGCCCTGCAACGCGACAAACTGCGGGTCGCTGGTGTTCAGGGTGTAGGTGTATGTGCCGTTGGGGTTGAGCACCAGGGTGCCGTAGGTGCCGGTGAACGTCCCGCCAATGATCGGTCCGCTGTCGGGGCCGGTGGGGATCCGGTCGGCGCCCTGATGGTCGTTGGGCAATACGTTGCCGGTGAGGCTGACCAGGGTTTCCGACGCCGTGTTGGCGTGGCTGTCATCGATCGCCTGGGGCACGTCATCGGTGATGTTGACGTCCAGGGTGCCAGTGGCCGTGTCGCCGTCGGTGTCGACCGCCACCACAGGGAACTGCTCGGTAATGTTGTTGACACCGCCGCCAGCAGGATGGGTTTCATTGTCCGTCAGTGTGTAGGTGTAGCTGACCACTCCCGTAGCCGGGTTATAACCGGTGATGGTCAATGTGTTGCCCAGCGCCGACGTGATGGTTTGGGGGAAGCCTGCGGGCACACCGCCGCTGATCACGTTGATGCCGCCGATGCTCAGGCTGTTCAGCCCGTCAGGCGCGGACACCGTGAACGTGCCATTTTGCACCAGCGCCCCCGGATTGCTGGCCGAACCGTCGGCCAGATTGGCCTCGTTGGTGGTCAGTTCGCCGCCCTCGACAGTCACACCGTCGAGGGTCACGGGGTTGTCCGGGGTCTCCGGGACGACCGGTGGCACGGTCGCATCGTCGCCCGTGTTATCCGGGTCACCGGCCAGGCGCAGTTCTGGAAACTCAGGAATCCCATTGAACCCGGCCGTCGGGAAACCGATCAACGGATCGACCTCCCCGCCCACCTCTTCCAGCAACACAAAACTGTGCCCACCCCCTACGCCACCCGGGTTGCCCCCTTCGGGTCCGGCAGCCGTGGCTTCACCGGTCTGCGTCGGGTCGGCACCGGCGGCGATGGCTTGCTGCAGCTTTTGCACATCGGTCAGTTGCGCGTCATTCGGTGCCACTGTGTCGGGCGTGTCGACATGAGGCGCAGGGTTGGCGAGCAGCTGCGAGGTCAGGGTCAGGTTGCTTTCGCGGCCCAGGGTTAACGCCTGGCCGTTTTGCAATTGGACAGCCACGGCCCCTTCGGCACCGGTGACCAAGTGTTCGCCGGCATAAAGCCGATCGCCTTCGACCAGAGGCCGCCGCAGGCCACCAGCCGTTTCCGCGAAAACTTGCCCGACCACTTTGCTGACGATACCGATGAGCGCTGCCATGTGCATTTCCTCCGTTGCCGACCGCAGTCGGCACCTGTTTGGGTGAAGAATCCGTCCTCAGATTGGCGATCTGCAAAGCTGGAAAATCTGCCAGCTTTCCTGAAGGCAGAACGTGCTGGCAATTCGCCTAAACGACAAAAAACCGTCACCTGTAACCGCCTCATCCATCGCTCTTTCGGCACTTCTTCACATCGCTTGAAAATCTGAATGGAACTTTTATTGACGCCTAAAATCCGTCAGAACCCGCAGATTCAAAGGCTTTCGCTTTGAACAATGTGCCGGTTTTTTACAAGCACATAAGTTTTTTTCGGAATAAGCGTTATGAGAAATTCTTCTTAGGTTTTGCGCAGGATGTTCTTAGCTGTGTTGTTACAAGGTTGAAACGGTTTTGATCTTAAATACGTCAATAAATTGGCGACAACGAAGCACTACAGACCTCAGGAGATGCACCCCATGCGCGTTCTAACCCCCCTCTGCAGCGCGGTTTTGCTGGCCATGGCCTGCTCTTCTCAGGCGCAGGCCATGTCCTTGACCGAAGCGATCCAGAGCACCATCGCGACTCACCCGGAATTGGCACAACGGGTGGACAGCCGCCTGTCGGCCAATGAAGACGTCAAAGTCGCCCGGGGGGGCTTTTTCCCGTCGGTGGATCTCAATGCCGGTTATGGCCGTGGCTACAGCGACAACACCAACACCCGGGCGCAGGGCAACCACCACACCAATATCCTGACCTACACCCAATCGGAACTGCGCCTGCGGCAGATGATCTTCGACGGGTTCAACACCGCCAATGAAGTGCAGCGCACCCAGGGCGTGGTCAATTCCCGGGCCTATTACGCCCAGGGCACCGCCCAGGATCTGGCGCTGCGCACCATCGAGGTCTACCTGGAAGTGCTCAAGCGTCGTGAACTGGTGACCTTGGCCAAGAACAACCTGCAGGCGCACCTGCGGGTCAACGACCAGATCGGCCTGCGCACCGAGCGAGGGGTGGGCAGTACGGCCGACTCCGACCAGTCCAACGCCCGTCGGGCCCTGGCGGAAAACAACTTCGACACCGCCCAGGTCGACCTGGCGGACGCCGAGGCGAACTTCTACAGCGTGGTCGGGCGCATGCCCGATGAGCTGGAAGCGCCGCCCTCGACCAAAGGCGAGCTTCCCGCCGACCTGCGCGAAGCCCAGCAAAGCATGGTGGACAACAACCCGTACCTGAAATCGGCCCAGGCCGACATACAGTCCGCCGAAAGCCAATATGAAGTGGCAAAGTCGCCGTTCTATCCGCGCTTTGACGCCGAGGCGGCAGTGGGCGCCAACAACAACATCGGTGGCGAAGAAGGCCACGACAACAACTGGCGGCTGGGCGTGGTGATGAACTACAACCTGTTCCGCGGCGGCAGCGACAAGGCGCGGCTGGCGTCCAACGCCCACCAGATCAACCAGGCCATGGACATCCGCAACAACGCCCTGCGCCAGCTCAACGAAGACACGCGCCTGGCCTGGAACGCCATGCTCAACGCCCGCAAGCAGACCCCGACCGCCCGCGAATATGCCGACACCACCGCCCGCGTGCGCGCCGCCTACCAGGATCAGTTCGGCCTTGGCCAGCGCACCCTGCTCGACCTGCTCGACAGCGAAAACGAGTTGTACAACGCCAACCGTCGCTACACCGAAGTGCGCTACACCGAGGAGTACTCGATGTACCGGGTGCTGGCGAACATGGGCCTGTTGTTGCAGAAACAACGGATCGTGCTGCCGGCCGATGCGGTCGCGCAGACCGAAGTCAAGAACCAGGCACGGTTGCCAGAACTGAAGTAATCCAGTGGGAGCGATCAATGTGACCAGCATGGAACCCGCAACCCCCGGCGCCGACCCGCGCCTGAACTTCGATGATCCGTTGCTGGACGGCCTGTTGATCCTCTGCAAACTCCATGGCGCGACGGCCAGTCGCGCCAGCCTCAGCGCCGGGCTTCCTATGGCGCACCAACGCTTGAGCCTGGACCTGCTGCCCCGCGCAGCGGCCCGGGCGGGCTTGCAGGCGCGGCTATTGCGGCGTGAGCTGGCGGACATCTCAGCCCTGAACCTGCCGGTGATGCTGATCCTGGCGGGGGGCCGCTGCGCCGTATTGCGGCGCTGGGGCGAGGATGGCAAGGCGCTGATCCTCCCCAGCGAAGCCGATGGCGGTGAACAATGGGTCAGCCGCGAGGAACTGACCACCGATTACAGCGGCCAGGCGCTATTCGCCCGGCCGCGCCATGAACTCGAAGACTTGCGCGCCCCACTGGTGCCGCGGGTCGAGGCGTGGTTTCGCGACACCCTGAAACTGTCGCGCTGGCTGTACAGCGATGCGATCCTGGCGAGTTTCCTGATCAACCTGCTGGGCCTGATGGTGCCGCTGTTCGTGATGCAGACCTACGACCGCGTGGTGCCGAACCAGGCCACATCGACCTTATGGGTGCTGGCCGTGGGGCTGCTGATCGGCACCGGTTTCGAACTGGTGCTGCGGGTGGTGCGCGCCCATCTGCTGGACACCGCCGGCAAGAAAACCGACGTGATTCTCTCCGCGACTTTGTTCGAACGCATCACTGGCATGGCGATGAAGGCCAAACCGGTGACCATCGGCGGCTTCGCCCAGAGCATCCACGACTTCCAGGGCCTGCGGGAATTCCTCACGGCGGTGACGCTCACCAGCCTCATCGACCTGCCCTTCACCCTGCTGATGCTGGTGGTGATCGGCCTGCTGGGCGGCTGGCTGGTGGTGATTCCCGTGATCGCATTTCCGATCACCATTGTCTTCGCCATGATCATCCAGGCACGCCTGCGCGACACCGTGCAAAAAAGCCTGGCCCTCGGCGCCCAGCGCCAGGCCCTGCTGATCGAAACCCTCGGCGGCCTGGAAACCCTCAAGGCTTGCAGCGCCGAAAGCGAGCGCCAGCACCAATGGGAAAGCACCCACGGCGCCCTCACCCGCCTGGACAGCCATGCGCGCAACCTCTCGGCACTGGCGACCAACGGCACCTTGTTCCTGCAACAACTGGCGGGCATGGCGACCATCGTCGCGGGGGTCTACAGCATCATTGCCGGCAATCTCAGCGTCGGCGCGCTGGTGGCGACCTACATGCTCGGCAGCCGCGTACTGGCCCCGCTCGGGCAGATCGCCGGGCTGATCACCCGCTATCAGCAAGCCCAGCTCACCATGCGCAGCACCGATGCCCTGATGGCCTTGCCCCAGGAGCGTGACGCCAAGCAGCGGCCCCTTGAGCGCACCCAATTGCAGGGCGCGCTGGACGTCAGCGGCGTGACGTTCCACTACAACGGCCAGAGCGCCCCGGCACTGGCCAATATCAGTTTCAGCCTCAAGCCCGGCGAACGGGTCGGGATCATCGGCCGCAGTGGCTCGGGCAAGAGCACCCTGGCGCGCCTGGTGATGGGTTTCTATGCACCGGAGGAAGGCCAGTTGCTGCTCGACGGCCTGGACTTGCGGCAACTGGACGTCGCCGACCTGCGCCAACAGATCGGCTATGTCGCCCATGACCTGCCGCTGCTGGCCGGCAGCCTGCGGGACAACCTCACCCTCGGTGCGCGCTACATCAGCGACGCGCGCATGCTGGAAGTGGCGGAACTGACTGGTGTCACCGAACTGGCGCGCCAGCATCCCCAAGGTTTCGACCGCCCGGTGGGCGAGCGCGGACAACTGCTGTCCGGCGGCCAGCGCCAGGCTGTGCTGCTGGCCCGGGCCTTGTTGCTCGACCCGCCGATCCTGCTGCTGGACGAACCCACCAGTGCCATGGACAACAGCAGCGAAGACGTCTTGCGGCAGAAGCTTCATACCCACGTGCAGGGCAAGACCGTGCTGCTGGTCACCCACCGCACCTCGATGCTGAGTCTGGTGGACCGCTTGGTGGTGCTGGATAACGGCCGGATCGTGGCGGACGGGCCGAAGGACGCGGTGATCGATGCGCTGCGCAAGGGACGGGTGGGCTCCGCGGCGGTTTAGAGGCCGACACATACCCCTGTGGCGAGGGAGCTTGCTCCCGCTGGGCTGCGAAGCAGCCCCAAGGGCCATTCCCCCGGTTGTATCAGGCGGACCGCGCCGGCAGGTTTTGCGACGGCTTCGCCGCCGAGCGGGAGCAAGCTCCCTCGCCACAAAAAGCAGCACCCAGCTCTTTTACTTAAAAGCAGCACCCAGCTCTTTTCATTTAACCAACGGGTACCGCCCCATGCCTGCTCAAACATCGGATTCAGCCGCCCGAAGCTACTTCGGCAGTTTCAGCAAAAGCGCCGAAAGCGAGTTCATGCCGGAAACCGCCGGCGCCACGCTGCAGGATTCTCCCCGGCGCTCGCGGGTTACCGTGTGGCTGGCCGCCGGGTTGATCGTCACCGGGTTGGTCTGGGCGAAGTTTGCGGTCTTGCAGGAAGTCACCACCGGCGAAGGCAAGGCGATTCCGTCGAGCAAGATCCAGGTGATCCAGAACCTGGAGGGCGGCATCGTCACCGAGATTTTCGTGCGCGAAGGCCAGATGGTAAACAAGGGCGACACCCTGCTGCGCCTCGACGATACGCGGTTCCTGTCGAACAAGGGCGAGAGCGAGGCTGACCGCTATGCCCTGACCGCCCAGGTCGAGCGCCTGTCGGCCGAAGCTGAAGGGCGGCCCTTCGCGCTCTCGGCAGAGGTCACCGCCAAGGCCCCGCAAGTGGCCGAGGACGAACGCTCGCTGTATGAACAACGCCAGCGACGCCTGGCCAGCGAACAACGGACCCTGACCGAACAGCTGCGGCAGAAGACCCAGGAACTGGCGGAGTTTCGTTCCAAGCAAGGCCAGTTCAGCTCCGCCCTGGCCTTGTTGCAAGAAGAAATGAACATGTCCGCGCCGCTGGTGCGCACCGGGGCGGTATCGCCGGTGGAGATCCTGCGGCTCAAGCGCAGCGCGGTGGAAATCCGCGGCTCGCTCAACGCCACCACCCTGGCCATTCCCAGGGCCGAATCGGCGATCAACGAGATCAAGAGCAAGATCGACGAATCGGAACAGACCTTCCGTTCCGAGGCGGCCAAGGACCTCAACGAGAAACGCACCGAACTGTCGAAAATCACCGCCTCAAGCATCGCCATCGACGACCGCGTGACCCGCACCACCGTGGTCTCGCCGGTGCATGGGGTGATCAAGCAATTGAAGGTCAATACCATCGGCGGCGTGGTGCAGCCGGGCAACGACATGGTAGAAATCGTGCCCTTGGAAGACAACCTGCTGATCGAAGCCAAGGTCCGCCCCCAGGACGTGGCGTTCCTGCACCCTGGCCAGAAAGCCATGGTCAAGTTCAGCGCCTACGACTACACGATCTATGGCGGGCTCAGCGCCAAGCTCGAACTGATCGGTGCCGACACCATCACCGACGACAAGGGCAACAGCTTCTATTTGATCCAGGTGCGGACCGATAAAAACCACTTGGGCGGCGATGCCAAGCCGTTGCTGATCATTCCGGGGATGGTGGCGACGGTGGACATCATCACTGGGGAGAAAAGTGTGTTGGATTACTTGCTCAAGCCGGTGTTGAAGGCGCGGACCGAGGCGATGCGCGAGCGCTGATTTCTGCTGAGATATGCGGTGATTGAGAGGCCGCCTTCGCGAGCAAGCCCGCTCCCACAATGGATCTGCGGCGAACACAAATTTTGCGGCCACAGGCGATCAAATGTGGGAGCGGGCTTGCTCGCGAAGGCGCCGGCAAAGACAACCATTATTTCTCAGCATGATTACGCCGAAACGTCTCCTCCCCCATCGCCACAATCTGCCCCTCGATCAACGCCTCGAACGGCTTCAGCAGCGGCTCGAAACGGGTCGGCGCTTCGAGTGTCTGCAACGCCTGGACAATCGCCTCCACCGTCGACAACGCCCCCGGCCCCGGTGCCTTGCGCAAACGGTAACGAGACACCCCACTGTTAGCCAACGTCACCCTCGGCAACGCCGCCAGCAGCGGATTGAGGTGCAGCAGTTTTCTCGCCTTGCGCCAGGTGCCATCGGGAACGACCAACAGCAGCGGCTCATCGGACGGCCCGTAGGTTTGCAGCGGCTGCGCGTCGTCAGCGGGAAACAACAACCGCGCCTGATAACCCGCCTGGTTGAGCAACCGGGGCAGATCCTCGAACACCTCGCCCACGATCAGCTCGGCATTGCGCAGCCCCAAGGCCGCCAGCCGGGCAGTGTTCAAGGCGTGGTTCACTTCGCTCGGATGTTGCAACAGCAAGACCCGGGTGCGGCTGTCGAGGTTGGGGATCAACGGGCACAGGCAATGGCTTTGCGGTCGTTGGCAGCGCGGGCATTGGATTCTGGACATGATCAGGCCTGGTTCAGTTGAGCTTTGAGCAAATCACGGAAGGTCTGGATCAGCGGCTCGCGGCTGCGGCCACGGCGCACGATCATCGAAAACGGCGCCTGATAACCGAAGGTCGCCGGCAACAGCACGCGCAAGTCGCCCTTGTCGACCCAAGCCTGGGCATAGTGCTCAGGCAAATAACCGACGTAGGCACCGGACAACACCAGGATCAACTGCGCTTCCATGCTCTCGACCGTCGCCGCACTGTGCTTGAAGCCATGACGAGCCAGCTCGGCTTGGCTCCAGTAACCGCGTCCGACCATGCGCTGCTGGGTGATGACCTGTTCGGGGATGCGCCGCTCGTTGAACAGCGGGTGGCGATTGCTGCAATACAACCAGTGCTGCTCGCGGTACAACGGCATGTAGACCAACCCGCTCATGCGCGTGGAAAACGCACCGATGGCCAGATCCAGGCGGTTGTCCTGCACACCGAGTTGCAGCTCGTAAGGGCTCAGGACCGACAGGTGCAAATGCACCGCCGGATGCTCCTGGCTGTAGGCACCGATGGCTTCGGCGAATGGCAAGGCCGTGTCGCTCACTGTCGAGTCGATCACCCCCAGGTTCAGCGTGCCGCGCAGTTCCCCCTTGAGCGCGGCGGCGTACTGTTCGAAGCCTTCGAGCTCGCCCAGCAGGCGCAGGGTTTCCTGATGGAACAACTCGCCCTTGCTGGTCAGGCTGAACCCGCCCCTGCCGCGATGACAGAGGACCAGGCCCAGGGCCGACTCCAGTTGGCTCATATAAGTGCTGATGGCCGAGGTGGAGAGGTTGAGCTCGTGCTGGGCATTGGCGAACCCCTGATGCCGGACCACGCTGACGAAAATGCGCAGCAGTTTCAGGTCGGGTAGAGCGTTGGCCATGGGGGTGTCTCCGGATCACACATAAACAGAACTTGTCGCGCTTTTGTGGCGAGGGAGCTTGCTCCCGCTCGGCTGCGAAACAGTCGTAAAACCTGCCCACGCGATCTACCTGAAACACCGAGGTGAATGGTTTTGGGGCTGCTTCGCAGCCCAGCGGGAGCAAGCTCCCTCGCCACCGGGGTAATCGTCTGCCCTAGGATTGCGCTGCTGCGGAGTCTATCGCCCCGCCCGCCATTAGTTTAGAAAAATCTGAACTAAGTATTTGCCGCCAGCGATTCTTCACGACAGCGGCTTTTCGCAGAATCGGCCCCTGATAAATAAAACAACGATGAGGCCCTACCCGTGGACAAGATTCTTCACCAACCACTGGGCGGCAACGAAATGCCGCGCTTCGGCGGCATCGCCACCATGATGCGACTTCCTCATTTGCAAACCGCTGCCGGCCTGGACGCTGCTTTCGTCGGCGTGCCGCTGGACATCGGCACCTCCCTGCGCGCCGGCACCCGTTTCGGGCCGCGGGAGATTCGCGCCGAATCCGTGATGATCCGCCCCTACAACATGGCCACCGGCGCTGCACCGTTCGACTCGCTGTCAGTGGCGGACATCGGTGACGTGGCGATCAACACCTTCAACCTGCTGGACGCGGTGCGGATCATCGAAGAGTCGTACCACAAGATCCTCGAACACAACGTCATCCCCCTGACCCTGGGCGGCGACCACACCATCACCCTGCCGATACTGCGAGCCATTCACAAGAAACACGGCAAGGTCGGCCTGGTGCACATCGACGCCCATGCCGATGTGAACGACCACATGTTCGGCGAGAAAATCGCCCACGGCACCACCTTCCGCCGCGCCGTGGAAGAAGGCCTGCTCGATTGCGACCGCGTGGTGCAGATCGGCCTGCGGGCCCAGGGCTACACCGCCGATGATTTCAACTGGAGCCGCCATCAGGGCTTTCGCGTGGTCCAGGCCGAAGAGTGCTGGCACAAATCCCTGGCGCCGTTGATGGCCGAAGTGCGTGAAAAAGTCGGCGGCGGCCCGGTGTACCTGAGCTTCGACATCGACGGTATCGACCCGGCCTGGGCGCCCGGCACCGGCACCCCGGAAATCGGTGGCCTGACCACCATCCAGGCGATCGAAATCGTCCGTGGCTGCCAGGGCCTCGACCTGGTCGGTTGCGATCTGGTAGAAGTCTCGCCGCCGTACGACACCACCGGCAACACCTCGCTGCTGGGCGCCAACCTGCTGTACGAGATGCTCTGCGTACTGCCTGGCGTAGTTCATCGCTGAGGCGCCGTCATGAGCCATCGAGACCAGGTTCTCAAGGCCGCCGCTGAACTGGTGTCGGCCTTCGCCCGCAACGATCGCGAGGCTTATTTCAGTGCGTTCAGCACCGATGCGAGCTTCGTGTTCCACACCCTCGAACAGCCCCTGCTGTCACGCGATGCCTACCGGGCGTTGTGGGATCGCTGGAGGTCCGAGGATGGCTTCGAGGTGCTGAGCTGCACCTCGAGCAACGCCTTCGTCAGCCTGCAAGGGGACGTGGCGATTTTTATCCATGACGTGGCCACCGAGCTGCGCATGCAAGGGGAGCTTCACATTAGCCAGGAGCGCGAAACCATTGTGTTTCGCCAAGAACAACAAGGCCTATGGCTGGCCTGTCATGAACATTTGTCCGCAATGCCGGAAGGGCTGCCACCCCCTTAGCCACAGGCGACATTCACAACCGATGAATGCGCCTCGATGATCGGAGCAGATCATGAATAACAATAACGATAAAAGCCTTACGCAGATTGAAACCAACGGGGTCGAACAGATCCCGGACCACGAACGCACCGCAGGCACAGGCGACCTGTTTCGCCTGATCTTCGGCGGCGCCAATACCTTTGCCACCGCCGTGCTCGGCAGTTTTCCGGTGCTGTTCGGCCTGTCGTTCCAGGCCGGGGTCTGGGCGATTGTGCTGGGCGTGTTGGTGGGTTCGATCATTCTCGCGCCGATGGGCCTGTTCGGTCCGCTCAACGGCACCAACAACGCGGTGTCATCCGGCGCGCACTTCGGCGTGCACGGGCGAATCGTCGGCTCGTTCCTCTCGTTGCTGACCGCCATCGCGTTTTTCTCACTGTCGGTGTGGAGTTCGGGCGATGCATTGATCGGCGGCGCCAAGCGGCTGATCGGCGTGCCGGAAACCGACTTGAGCCTGGGCCTGGCCTACGGCCTGTTCGCCCTGCTGGTGTTGACCGTGTGCATCTACGGCTTCCGCTTCATGCTGTGGGTCAACCGCATCGCCGTGTGGGCCGCCAGCCTGCTGTTCCTGCTCGGCATCTTCGCCTTCGCACCGACCTTTGACAGCCAGTTCGCCGGCACGGTCAGCCTTGGCCAGCCGGGCTTCTACGCCGCCTTCATCGGCGCGGCGCTGGTGGCCATGAGCAACCCGATTTCCTTCGGTGCGTTCCTCGGTGACTGGTCGCGCTACATCCCGCGCAACACGCCCAAGCGCCGCATCATGCTGGCGGTGATCGCGGCGCAACTGGCGACATTGATCCCGTTCCTGTTCGGCCTCGCCACCGCCACCATCGTGGCGATCAAGGCGCCGGACTACATCGCGGCCAATAACTACGTGGGCGGGCTGCTGGCGGTGTCGCCGGGGTGGTTCTTCCTGCCGGTGTGCCTGATCGCGGTGATCGGCGGCATGTCCACCGGCACCACGTCGCTGTATGGCACCGGGCTGGACATGTCCAGCGTGTTTCCACGGCTGCTGTCGCGGGTCAAGGCGACGCTGCTGATCGGCGTGCTGTCGATTGCCTTCATCTTCATCGGGCGCTTCGCGGCGAACCTGGTGCAGAGCGTGTCGACCTTCGCGGTGCTGATCATCACCTGCACCACACCCTGGATGGTGATCATGATCATCGGCCTGCTGGTGCGCCGCGGCTTCTACTGCCCGGACGACCTGCAAGTGTTCACCCGCGGCGAAACCGGCGGGCGCTACTGGTTCAGCCACGGCTGGAACTGGCGCGGCCTGGGGGCGTGGATCCCCAGCGCGCTGGTGGGGTTGTGCTTCGTCAACCTGCCAGGGCAGTTCGTCGGGCCGCTGGGGGAACTGGCCGGCGGGATCGACATCAGCCTGCCGGTGACCCTGGGCCTGGCCTCGGTGGTGTACCTGGCGTTGTTGGGGCTGTTTCCAGAGCCGGCGGCGGTGTATGGGCCGCAAGATCCGCGGGGCACAGCGCCGCTTGCTAAATCAGAGCTCCGGCAGACCGCCTGACTGAAAAATACCCGTGGCGAGGGAGCTTGCTCCCGCTGGGCTGCGCAGCAGCCCCCCAAGTTTCTGAACCGATAAGCGACGACTGCTGCGCAGTCGAGCGGGAGCAAGCTCCCTCGCCACAAAGACTCGTTCGCCAGGGACAGCAGCACTTCGTCCCGTACATAAAAAAGACAATCGGAGACACGCCATCATGGCTTTGGATTTAATCGTCGTTCTCATCTACGCCGCCGGCATGATCGCCCTCGGCTGGTACGGCATGCGCCGCGCCAAGACCCGTGACGACTACCTGGTCGCCGGGCGCAACCTCGGCCCGGGCTTCTACTTGGGCACCATGGCCGCCACCGTGCTGGGCGGCGCATCGACCATCGGCACCGTGCGCCTGGGCTACGTCCATGGCATTTCCGGATTCTGGCTGTGCGGCGCCATCGGCCTGGGCATCGTCGGCCTGAGCCTGTTCCTCGCCAAGCCGTTGCTCAAACTGAAGATCTACACCGTGACCCAAGTGCTGGAGCGCCGCTACAACCCGGCCGCGCGCCAGGCCAGTGCGCTGATCATGCTGGTTTACGCACTGATGATCGGCGCCACCTCGACCATCGCCATCGGTACCGTGATGCAAGTGCTGTTCGGCCTGCCGTTCTGGGTGTCGATCCTGGTGGGCGGTGGTGTGGTGGTGCTGTATTCCACCATTGGCGGCATGTGGTCGCTGACCCTCACGGATATCGTGCAATTCTTGATCATGACCATTGGCCTGGTGTTCCTGCTGATGCCGATGTCCATCGGCGATGCCGGCGGCTGGGACGCAATGGTGGCGGCCTTGCCGGCCAGCTACTTCGATTTCACCGCGATTGGCTGGGACACCATCCTTACCTACTTCCTGATCTACTTTTTCGGCATCTTCATCGGCCAGGACATCTGGCAGCGGGTGTTCACCGCCCGCAGCGAAGGCGTGGCCAAAGTGGCCGGCACCGCCGCCGGCCTGTACTGCGTGCTGTACGGCCTGGCTGGGGCGCTGATCGGCATGGCGGCAAAGGTGTTGCTACCGGATCTGGAAAACGTCAACAACGCTTTCGCCAGCGTGGTGCAGACCAGCCTGCCCAATGGCATTCGTGGATTGGTGATCGCCGCGGCCCTGGCGGCCTTGATGTCCACCGCCGCGGCGGGCCTGCTCGCCGCGTCCACCACGGTGGTCCAGGACCTGCTGCCCCGCCTGCGTCATGGCCGTGAGAGCGGCAGCGGCGACGTCCACGAAAACCGCATCGCCACCCTGCTGATGGGGGCGATGGTCCTGGTGATCGCCCTGGTGGTCAGCGACGTCATCAGCGCCCTCACCCTGGCCTACAACCTGTTGGTGGGCGGCATGCTGATCCCGCTGATCGGCGCCATCTACTGGAAACGCGCCACCACCGCTGGCGCGATCACCAGCATGTCGCTGGGCTTCTTGACCGCGCTGTTCTTCATGTTCAAGGATGGCCTGGATGCGAACACACCGATCTACTACAGCCTGAGCGTGGCGCTGGTGAGTTTCGTGCTGGTGAGCTTGCTGTCGCCCAGGTCGAACGTGGTGGCCAAGGCGGTTTGACCGAGCACTGAGACAGATTCTTCAAGAGGCATGGCGTCGGTGGCCATGCCCCTTTTTGCAACACATCCCTGTGACGAGGGAGCTTGCTCCCGCTGGACTGCGAAGCAGGCCCCGGCGTCCTGTCTGCCGCACTGCGGTGATGGATACATCTTGGGGCTGCTACGCAGCCCAGCGGGAGCAAGCTCCCTCGCCACAGGGGCTCGCATCACCAATAAAAAAGATCGCAGTTCCGGGCCATCTCGATCGAGATGGTCCGGAACTGCGATCTCTCCAAATTCCTGGTGCATTTACCGGCGGCGCGGCTGGCGGCGGCGTTGCTCGTCATCGGTGCGGATCGGTACCGGTTGCATCGGCGGCTCGATCAGGCCAAGCGCGACACCCAAGTCGTGAAGCCAGTTCTGGATTTTCTCTTTCATCGTGGTGCCCCCTCAGGGTGGTGCGAGCGGCAGATTTCTGTGGCCCCTTCGCACTGATAATAGTCCGATGTGCTATGCAATGCTCGTCTCAGTTTGCAATGATCTGTTACTGAATTGATCCAAATCCACCTCCCGGAGTTCAAGCCGATTGCGCCGTGATCATTGGCGCTCGCGGCCACGCCTGTTGTTGCAATTCAATCCAGGCATTCAAGTTGGCCCCGACCATGCCTTTACGCCACATCAGCCAAGTGGTGGCGCTGGCAAACGGCTCGGCCAGCGGATGCACCGTCACCCGCTCGCGGCCCGGCAGGCTGGCCAGCATCGACTCGGACATCAACGCCACGCCGGATCCGGCGATCACACACGCCAGCATCCCCTGGTAAGACTCGATTTCCATCGCCCGGCCCATGGTCGCGTGATCGTGGGCAAACCAGGCTTCCAAGCGCATCCGGTACGAGCAGCCACGGCGGAACGTGAACACCGCGCGGCCCTGCACATCCAGCGCACTGCGCACCGGCGGGTGATCGGCCTCGGTGATCAGCACCAACCGTTCGTCGCACAGCGGCACGCCATCCAGCCCCGCCAGCTCCAGCGGGCCGTCCACCAACGCCGCATCGAGCCGATTGGTGAGCAGGCCTTCAAACAGTTCACCACTGGGCCCCGACTGCACTTGCAGGTTCACCGCTGGATACCTCCGGTGATACGCCGCCAGCAGGTCCGGCAAATGCGTCGCCGCCGTGCTGTACATCGTTCCCAGCAGGAAATCCCCGGCCGGTTGTCCGCCCTGCACCGCTGCGTGGGCTTCGTCGTGCAAGGCGAAGAGCTTGGTTGCATAGTCCAGCAGGACTTTTCCTGCCGGTGACAACTGCAAGCGCTGACGCTCTCTTAGGAAAAGGTCTACGCCCAACTGCTCTTCGAGCTGCTTAAGCCGGGTCGACAGGTTCGAGGGCACCCGGTGCAAGCGCTCCGCAGCCCGGGTGATCGAACCTTCCTCGGCCACGGCCTGGAAAATCCTTAACTGGCTGAACTCCACAACCTTCTCCAAAAAAGAACAAGTTACTCACTATTATTCATTTTTAATGAAAGTCAATCAGTCCTAGCCTGACGGTCATTCGCCCCGACACCCGGAGAACGACCATGTCACCTTTTATTCGCCTGCTCGGCAGTTTCATCGCCCTGATGATGGCCATGGGCATTGGCCGCTTCGCCCTCACACCGCAGTTACCTCATTTGATCGGCGAAGGTCAGGTCGACTTGACCGCCGCCGGTCTGATTGCCGCCGCCAACTACCTGGGCTATTTCCTCGGTGCCCTGGACGCGATGTTCGCCCGGCGCCCGGAACAGGTGCGGTGGCGGTTGCTCGGCGGCCTGTGGCTGTGCGTGCTGCTGACCCTGGCGTCGTTCTGGGCCTGGGGCTTCTGGCCGCACCTGGCATTGCGCTTCGGCACTGGTGTGGCGAGCGCCTGGGTGATGGTGATGATCACCGCCCTGAGCCAACCCTTGGCAGCGGCGACGGGACGGCCACGGCTCGGCGCACTGGTGTTTGCCGGCCCTGGGTTGGGGATTTTCCTGACAGGTTTGTTGGCGTTGGGCTCGAACCTGCTGGGCCAGACCTCGGCAACCCTGTGGCTGGCGTACGCCGGCGTGGCGCTGGCGATGTTGCTGGTGATTCTGCCGATCCTGCCGCAACCCGCCGCAACCACGACCGTTGTCGCGCCAGTCACCTCCTCGCCGAATCGTGGCATCGCTCGATTGGGCGTGGTGTATGCCTTGTACGGCGTGGGCTACATCATTCCGGCCACGTTCCTGTCACAAATGGCCTCGGCGCAGTTCCACGGACAGTGGCTGGCGGATCTGTTCTGGCCCAGCTTCGGCCTGGCCGCCGCCATCGGCGTGTTGCTGGTCAGCTTGCGGCGGCCGAACCCGAACAGCACCGGTCGCTGGCTGATCGGTACGCTCTGGCTGCAAGCCGCCGGGGTGTTTGCCTGCCTGCTGGGCAGTGGGCCGGGGCTAGCGCTGGGGGTGATCCTGTGTGGTGCGCCATTCCTGGCCTGCATGCAGCTGGTGATGCTGCGCTCCCGGGAACTGGCCCCCCACGCCACCCAGCGCAACGCCGGCCTGCTGACCGCCTGCTTTGCCGTGGGTCAGCTCAGCGGGCCGTTGCTGGCAGCGCTGAGCAGCCATTTCAGCGGCGGCCTGCAACCGGCGCTGATCATTGCCGGCAGCGGCCTGCTGTTGGCGGGCGGCCTGTTGCTGCGGCCCGCCAGCCGGGGCGCGGTGAGCCCTTGCGCCCAGACCGCCCTGCGTTGATCAGGCCTGGCCGGCCGGGCTGAACGCTTTACTCGATTGCGCGGTCGGCTCTCGTAGGGCCAAGGCGAAATACAACACCCCGCCGAGGAAGCAACCGGTGAACCAGGCGAAGTTGGCCATCGGTTGCAGCAGCGGCGTGAAGGTGATTGCCACACCCATCAAGGTCGCCGGGATCAGCGCCTTGACCGCGGTCCAGTTGATACCGCCGCTGTAGTAATAGCGTCCGCTCGGCCCGTCATTGAACAGCGCATCGACGTCAATCTGCTGTTTTTTGATCAGGTAGTAATCCACCAGCAGGATCCCGAACAGCGGGCCGATGAACGCCGCCAGCACGTCCAGGGTGTAGTGGATCACTTCGGGGTTGTTGAACAGGTTCCACGGCGTGATGAAAATCGACGCCACCGCCGCAATCATGCCACCGGCGCGCCAACTGATCTTGCTCGGCGCGACGTTGGCAAAGTCGAACGCCGGGGACACGAAGTTGGCGACAATGTTGATGCCAATGGTGGCGGTCACGAAGGCAAAGGCACCCAGCAGGACGGCCACGTCGTTGTCGATGCGCGCCACCGTGGCAATCGGGTCGTGGAGCATTTCACCGAACACCGGCAAGGTCCCGGAAACAATCACCACGGTGACCAGGGAAAACGCCAGGAAATTCACCGGCAGCCCCCAGAAATTGCCCCGGCGCACGTCAGACATGCTCCGGCAGTAACGGCTGAAATCACCGAAATTCAGGGTGGGCCCGGAAAAGTACGACACCACCAGGGCCGTCGCCACGATCACTTGTCCGAACGCTTGCCAGCCAGACAACGACTTTTCCGCCAGGGTGAAGCTGATGTTGCTCCAACCGGCCTTCCACACGATCCAACCGGCCAACAGGAACATTACGGCATACACCACCGGTCCGGCCCAGTCGATGAAACGCCGGATCGACTCCATGCCGGTCCAGAACACCAGCGCCTGGACGAACCACAAGCTGAGGAAACCGAACCAGCCCAGGTAGGACAAACCGGCAAAATGCGGCGTCGCGTAGACTTCCATCGAAGGAAAAAACCGCAGCACCACGATGATCAGCGCACTGGACGCCAGGTACGTCTGAATCCCGTACCAGGCTACGGCGATCAAGCCGCGAATGACCGCTGGAATATTCGCCCCGAACACGCCGAACGCCAGCCTGCAAATGACGGGATAGGGCACTGCCGCCTGCTGGCTCGGCTTGGCGACCAGGTTGGCGATCAACTGCACAATGCAGATCCCGCCGAGCAACGCGATCAGCACCTGCCAACTCGCCAGGCCCAAGGCAAACAGGCTGGCGGCGAACACATAGCCGCCGACGCTGTGCACATCACTCATCCAGAACGCGAAGATGTTGTACCAATTCCATTTCTGCGGCAGCGGGCCCAGGTCCTGGTTATAGAGGCGGGGGCTGTAGCCGTTGGGCAATTGCTCGGACATTGCGGGGCTCCTTTTGAGTACCGCCGTGCCCCCGTATCGACCTGCTCACCATACTGCGCACGGGAGCCGGCATGGTTTGTATACGCGTTGCTACGCAGAATGCGTGCCACAGGCGTGGAATGTTAGACAAACCGGGGTGTGTAGCGGGGGTTAAGGTCGAGCAGGAGCAGGCATTCGCCCACGAACAGGGCGTGAATGCATGCTAAAGGTGCAGGAGTTTGTATACAGAGATGAGCACCCGTGGCGAGGGAGCTTGCTCCCGCTGGGCTGCGAAGCAGCCCCAAAAATGATTTTTAACCACAGTACGTCAGGAAGAACGCCGGGGCCCGCTGCGCAGGCCAGCGGGAGCAAGCTCCCTCGCCACAAGGTCACGAGCCACTGGATCATTGATCACAAGGTTCACAAGCCCCGGATTCTGCGTTCGAATCAGCTCAATTCAATGCGATCCGCATGAATGACAATCTGCCCATTCTTGTACAGCGCACCAATGGCCTTCTTGAAGTTGCCCTTGCTCACGCCGAACAGGCTGCTGATCAGCGCCGGGTCGCTCTTGTCGCTGACCGCCAGGGTGCCGTTGTTCTCACGCAACTTGGCGAGGATCTTGGCGTTGAGGCTGGTGGCGGCCTCCTGGCCAACGGGCTGCAGGCTCAGGCTGATCTTGCCGTCCGGACGGATTTCCTTGATGAAGCCCTTTTCCTGTTTGCCGGCGCGCATGAACTTGAAGATTTCGTTCTTGTGGATCAGGCCCCAGTGCTTGTTATTGATGATCGCCTTGAACCCCATGTCGGTGGCTTCGGCGACCAGCAAATCCACTTCCTGGCCCGGCGTGTAGTTGGCCGGGGTCTTGTCCAGATAACGATCCAGGCGCGCCGTGGCGGTGATGCGGCGGGTGTGCTTGTCGAGGTAGACGTGCACCACGCAGTATTCGCCGGCGGTCATCTGGCGCTTTTCTTCGGAATACGGCAGCAACAGGTCCTTGGGCAGGCCCCAGTCCAGGAACACGCCGATGCTGTTGATCTCAACCACTTTCAGGCTGGCGAATTCACCGACCTGGACCTTGGGTTTTTCCGTGGTAGCGATCAGTTTGTCGTCGCTGTCCAGATAAATGAAAACATTGAGCCAATCTTCATCTTCGCTGGGAATATCCTTGGGAATATATCGATTGGGCAGCAGGATTTCGCCGTCCGCACCACCGTCCAGATATAAACCGAAGTTAGTGTGTTTAACCACTTGCAAACTGTTGTAGCGCCCGACTAAAGCCATTTCCAATACCCTCATTGCGTGGGCGCATTCTACCCGGTTTTACGGTGCGATTCGTGGTCGCCGGCACGGTTTGCCGACAAGGCCCGGCACAACCCTTGATTTTCCTGGGTTTTCACCCGGGCACGGCCATTCGTCAGGCGAGCGGCGGTGCGTACCGCTTGCCATCGGCACACTATTTTTCGCACGGTTGTTATTTAAAACAGGGGCTTAGGGCAGTAATTGACGGATAACCGCGCATTATTCCCGTCACGCCGATGATAATTCAGAAGGATATTTGCCAAGCAATTGTCAAGTATTTCCTGTACGATGCCTGGCCCAATTAATTATCTACAGGTTAATGGCCGTCATGCGCGTAAAAGCATCCAACAGCAAAGCAAAGCCAGCTCCAGCCGTTGAAACCAGCGAGTCGATCAACGACCAGATCGCTGCGTTCCTCAAGTCCGGCGGCGAGATCCAGCAAATTGCCAAAGGCGTCAGCGGCCAGACATTCGGCCCGTCCAAGCAGATCAGCCTGGGCAAGAAGTAACCTGCGCGTCACCTGGTCCCAAAGCGCTTTGAGCTTCGAAGCGCTTGGACTGGAACCCTCCCCGCCCCACTCATTTTCCTATGAATCGACGAACGGCCTTCGCTGCCGAGTATTCGCCGGTATGCTTGCACCTCTCTAGCCCAAGCGTTTCAGCTTAGTTCCTGCTCCTCGCTATTTCATGGAGTGAAGCATGCGCATCCCTATTGTCCTGCTGATGATCAGCCTACTGTCCTGTTCTCTCGCTCATGGGCAGGTGTTCCAGCGCGAACTCGGCGACTTCGACCTCAAGCTTGGCACCACCCCCAGCCGCAGCATGGCCCAGGGATTGGTCACGCCGTCGAGCACCGGTTCGTTCCATGGTGGCCTTGACCTGAGCCACGACAGCGGCTGGTACGTCGGCCAGTGGTCACCCAGCGCCGGCCTATCCGCCGATCTTGAAGTCGATTCCTACATGGGTTTTAAACAACCCTTCGACCAGACCCTGGGCTACGAAGTCGGCCTGATCCACTACAGCTACCCCACCGTCGATACCCTCGACAGCCAGGAGTTCTATGGCGGCCTGACCGTGCTGGGCAGCCGCTTCGGCGCGGCCCTGAGCAACGATCCGGACAAGCAGAACAGCACACTGTTTGCCGACCTGGGCGGCAATGTGCCGTTCGGCATTGGCATCAGCGCCAAATACACCACCCACCAACTCAATACGCCGGTCTCGGTCGAGAACGGTTCTGTAGGCAGTTTCAGCGACTGGTCACTGAAAATTTCCCGCCCCTGGATGGGCATCGACCTGGACCTGATCTACAGCGACTCAAGCCTCAGCGGCAGCAGCTGCTCGGCGTACTCTGGCCACAACAGCGAATGCGACAGCCTGCTGACCCTCAAGATGGCCCACCCTTTTTACTAAGCGTTACGCATTAATCAGCTGAACTGCTGCGCGCCTGCCATGCTCAAACAAAGCACTTACGCATTCGCAAGGACTCGCTCATGTCGCGCTGGTTAACACGCACCGCCATGTTCATCGCCATGCTCTTCGTGCTCACCGCTTGCAGCCGCGTCGGGCTGGCGTACCGCAACCTCGACCTGATCATCCCCTGGACCCTCAACGACTACCTGGACATCAAAGGCGAGCAAAAAGACTGGTTCAACGAACGCCTCAAGGACCACCTGACCTGGCACTGCACCACTCAGTTACCCGGCTACCTCGACTGGCTGGATCGCCTCAAGACCATGGTGCAGACCAACCAGGTCACCGACGAAGCGCTACAACAGCGCACCCGGGAAGCCAAGGCCGCCATCGCCGAAACCGCCCGGGCAATCACCCCCTCGGCCATCGAACTGCTGCAAGGCCTGAGCGACGACCAAGTTGCCGACATGGACGCCGCCTTCGTCAAGGACCAGCGCAAGCGCCAGCAGCAATACCTCAAACCGACGCTGCAGGAGCAGATCCAGCAACGCAGCGAACGCATGGTCAAACGCCTGGACGACTGGCTCGGCCCGCTCAACGACGCCCAGCGCCAACGGGTGATGGCCTGGTCCACTGCCCTCGGCGACCAGAACCAGCAATGGATCGCCAACCGCGCCCACTGGCAAAACCAGTTCAGCGAAGCCGTGGCCCAACGCCACAGCCCGGACTTCCCCAAACGCATCGAGCAGTTACTCGTCGACCGCGAAAGCCTCTGGACTCCAGCCTACCGCGAGGCCTTCAGCAAAACCGAAGCCCAGGCCCGCAGCCTGCTGGTGGACCTCATGGCCGAAAGCACCCCGCCCCAGCGCGAACAGCTGTTGAAGAAAATCGACGGGGTGAAGAAAGATTTCACTGATTTGAAGTGCCTGAAGGCAGCACAGCCCTGAGACCAGCAAAAATCCAATGTGGAGTGAAAAACAAATGTGGGAGCGGGCTTGCTCGCGAAGGCGGTGCATCAGTCAACATAATCATTAATGGCCCACCGCCTTCGCGAGCAAGCCCGCTCCCACAAAAATCTGCTCTCGGCGCTAGGCAATCTGCGCCTTCGAAGCCACTTCATCAAAGGTAAGCTCATCCAGCGCATCCTCCTGTTCATCCAACACCTCGCGTGGATGATCATTGCCCGGAATGCTGCTGTCGATCAGGCTCAACAACCGCGAGCCACGCGGCGTCAGCACAAAATTCTCGCCGTTGCCGCCCTCCTCCTCCGGCCGCGGCTCGATATAGCCACGCTCCAGAAGTAACTTTTCATACTCCCCGGCGACCGCTTTCAGATGATCGAGGTTCTCGATTTCCTCGCCTTCAGCCGCTTTTGCCGCCGCGTACTGCTCCGCATAGGGCCGAGGGGTAAAACTGTGGCCAGCGCCGTTCTGCACTTCGTGCAACAACCGTTCGATCAAGTCCCAGTTATAAGTCGTCATCCTGGTCCATCCTCTAAAGAGTGAGATGCCTACCTAGGTTGTGACCGAGGCGCCACGCCACCGTTCAGCCGGGTTGGCGGACGAGCCATCCCGCCAGCCGACCAACGGCCTGTCGAATTCACCCCAGGCCAAACGACCAATCAGTGAAGCGCCGACTTGAGCAACTGCCTACAGGAGAAATCACCATGAACGTAGAGAATCATCCAGTCGTCTCGCGGGAGGAATGGCTCGCCGCCCGCCGCCAGCACCTGGCCCACGAAAAAGCCTTCACCCGCGAACGGGACAAACTCAGCGCCGAACGCCGCGCCCTGCCCTGGGTAAAAATCGACAAACCCTACCGCTTCCAAGGCCCCCACGGCGAACTGAGCCTGGCCGACCTGTTCGGCGGCCGCAGCCAACTGATCATCTACCACTTCATGTTCGGCCCCGGCTGGACCGAAGGCTGCCAGGGCTGCTCTTTCCTCTCCGACCACATCGACGGTGCCAACCAACACCTGGCCCACCACGACGTCGCCGTGGTCGCCGTCTCCCGCGCGCCCTTCGGCGAATTCCAACCGTTCAAGCGCCGCATGGGCTGGACCTTCGATTGGGTCTCGTCAGAAGGCTGCGACTTCAACTACGACTTCGGCGTCAGCTTCAAAGCCGAAGACACCGCCGCCGGAAACGCCACCTACAACTACGAAAAAACCGACACCACCGAAGGCGAACTCCCAGGCCTGAGCGTCTTCTATCGCAACGAAGCCGGCGACATCTTCCACACCTACTCCACCTACGCTCGCGGTTTGGACATCCTGGTCGGCACTTACAACTACCTCGACCTGACGCCCAAAGGCCGCAACGAAGACGAAATCATGGACTGGGTGCGGCATCACGATAAATACGAAGAGGCCAAGCCGCGTGGTTGCTGCCACAGTTGATGCGCCCACCCACACAGTCGAGCACGATCCCCTCGCCACAAAAGGTGTTGTTCGACTAACTCCAAACAAGAACTGGGTCAGGCCACAATTAAAAAGACAGCCGATCTCGATTGGTCTGTCTCGGATCCACACGTCCGGCGACATTCGAGGTTGATTCAGGCAAAAGCGAGTTTTCTTACCAGCAACAAATCAACATGCTGACGAGCCACCCACAGATCGTAAGCATCCTGCTTGGCTAGCCAACTCTCCGGCGAACGGCCAAGCGCTACAGACAACCGCAATGCCATTTCGGGCGACACGCGGCTAGAGCCCTTCAAGACACGGCTCAGTGTCGAGGGGGCTACACCGAGCTTTTCCGCCAGCTCACGGCCGCTGATGCCGTTCGGCTCCAGATAAATCTCGGTAATGAACTCCCCGGATGGGGAGGGTTATGCATGTTCATCAGCTTGGCGCGGCGGAAAAAATCCCCGTCTAGCGGGGGTATATCGCTGGTATCGATGTCCAAGTCGTTCATCTTGCCCAAGCGCTCCCAATCGGTTTTCGATGTTTCCGACATAACGTATGCCTCCTATTTCGTAGCTATCGCGCGGAGACATGCAGATCTCATCGCCTCGCCGTTCGGTGTAGCCAACCGCGCCAGCCACATACTTATCGGGCCAATGGTTCGACGCGGCGCACCTCTGACCAAAGAGACTACTGTCGAAACCGTCCTTCTGAAATCAGACGCGTCCCGTACAGAAGTACGAAGGATCCCGCTCGAAGGTTGAAACTTCCTACAAATAGACAGATGACAAAACAGCGCGTAGTGGAAGAAACGAGGACTTACCCCCCCCTACGGACACTAAGAGGCCAAGCCCTGCGGCTACTGATGCGGATAAGCACAATCTTCAAGCCGAACACCGCCCCGTGGCGAGGGAGCTTGCTCCCGCTCGACTGCGCAGCAGTCGCTTGCTTTGCCTGAGCCAAGCCGACAACTACCACTGCCATCCTCGCCAGAGTGGTAGCCGTCGTTGGTTATCTGCACGAGCGAAACAGGTTGAATGACGCGGGGCAGGTGTTTTTAACGGCGAGGGGGTGCGCCGTAGACCCTCTCCAACTGCTCCCCCGTCAAGGCGTCCTCGAACGGCACCGGCACTGATTTCACCGCGCCGTAAAGGTTACGGTAGCGCCAGTAATTGCCGTTGTTGGGCAGTTGATAACCACGCTCGACCACACGTTGGCCGTCGAGCACATAGCGCAAGGTTTCCTGAGCGGCTTCCGGCGGCGGCGCTAACATCAGGTCAGTGGCCAGCACTCGCATCGACTCGTCGATGCACTCGTCGAGCACCGCCGTGACTTGCGCCAGGTCCAGATCGCCGTCATCGATACAACGTTTGCCGCAGCGTCGAATCGGCTGGCTGGTGACTTCGATGCGCATGCGATACAGCGCGGAGCCGGCGATGTCCTGAACCTGCACCTGATTGATCAGCACAAAACTACCGCGATCGGGTGTGAGCATCATTTTCGGTTCTATCACCAGTCGCGCGCTGACGTCCCCGCTCCCCTGCTTGAGGCCCGCGGTTAGCGAAGCCTGCTGGAAACGCTGTTGCAGACGCTCCTGCAACGGCACGCCTGCAAGCAAGTCTGCCATCGGGCGCGACTCCTTAGCGGCGGCGTTTTCCGCATCCCGCTGCAAACTGCCGCTGCCCATCTGGGTGTTGATCAAGCTGGCAACCAGCAAACCGGCAAGACCGGCGCTGTTGCCGGAACTCGCGATCAGATTATGACTCGACGACGCGGCTTTCTGTGCGCTCTCAGCGTCGATCACCGTGCTGGCACCGACGAATGCCTGAGGCTGTTGCATATCCACTTTGACCCCATGGGCCTGGATGTAGGACACCGCCTCTTGCGACTTGAAACCGGTCTGCGGCGCCGGCTTCTGCGCGCAGCCAGCCAGCATCAGCAAAAGCAGCGCGCTGACCGATATTGGCGAGCACTTCATTGTTCGAACGGGGTGATCATTTGCTGACGGCTGGTGTCCATCGCCTGATAGAAGGCGTTGGTCAGATTAGTGTAGGTCGGCTCGTCCCACTCGCCCTGAGCCGCCTGCACCACCGAAAAAGGTTTGAACCACAGCAGTTTGTTATCGGCCAGATCGACGACCATGCCCTGCCCGCCCACCTGCGCCATCGGAACGCTGGTAGGCACAATGCTGTAATAACTGCGAGTGGCCCCGGTGCCCAGGATGTTGACCAAGAGCAGGCGATCGACGCCGTAAGTCGCCTTGATCGGGGTCAGGTCGCGGACCGTGTAGCCTTCGCGGAAGCTCACCTCTTTATAGGATTTCAGGTCAACGGGGTCGTTGATTCTTTTGGCCTTGTAACCCTTGGCCTGCAACTTGGCAACAATGACATCGGGCAACGTGTTGAGGTCGCGCACTTGCCATTTTTCGACATTGTCGCTGAGCTTGCTGTTGACGCCCGTGTTGATGGCCAGATCCAGAATGCCCTGGTTGCCGGTCAAGGCCAGCACAGGTTCCGGCACCACGGAAATCGCCACCCCGATCGTTGGTTCCTTGGCATCCCAGAATTGATGGTCCAGCGGCACCGGTGGTTGAACATGGGCGCATCCGGTGAGCGTCAAGCAGGCAAGCAATGTCAGTGCCGCCAGGGTGCGAAGCGTATGAAAAGGCATGTAATCCAAGTCCTTATGATTAAAAATGATGTTGCTTATGTCGGCAGGGGCGGGAAAATGATTAGTGGCACATTGATATATTTTTAACCGTGGTTCAGCACGTTCGGTAAAACGGTGTGCAAAGCGGCGTTCCAGTTGAGATCGAACCACCCCGTGGCGAGGGAGCTTGCTCCCGCTCGACTGCGCAGCAGTCGCCCGCTTTAAGCCGACAAATTCCAGGCCAAACGTCCTACATGAAGCTCGGAAAGCGGTGTCTTGTGGCACCGGAGCGGGCCAGCCTATAGTCCCTCGTCCCCCGAAAAGGCGACCGGGTTTGGCGACCCGATCTACAGAGAGGCTCATCAACTTTCGAGGCTCTGATTATGACCAGATACATGCCCATCACCGGAATCGATTGCACCCCGGCCACCCTGCTCATCGACACCGAAGCCCCACTCGACGTCCTCTTCGAAACCGCCGACTACCGCATCCGCACCGTGACTCAACTGCTGGAAAACATCGCGTTCCGTTCCGATATCAGCTCCGATACGGTGGTGCTTTCTGACTTTTGCAAGATGCTGACGATAGCGTTGCGCGATGGGTGTGATGTGATGGACGTGATTGGGAGGCGGTTGCGAGCGCAGGCAGCGGAGTAATGAAAACGGGCGACCTTTGCTAAGGATCGCCCGTTTTTCACATGTGCGGAGAGCAACATGATTGAGACCTTTACAGAGTTTGACCCCGCAGAATATCTCAGCACTCCAGAGGCTATTGCGGAGTCATGAGAGATGCCCGGGAAACCGACGATGCAAGCTACATCGCCAAAGCGATGGAAGTATTCGCACGCGCCAAGAGGATGACCGAACTGTCCAGGGGATGAATCACACGAAAAGCGAGCTTTCCTACCTGCCTGCAACAAATCAACATCCTCGCGAGCAAACCCGCAGATCGGGGCTCTTGGGTACCAACCAAGTTTCACATCTAAAATCTACACAGATATGTGGTCTACCCTGAAGAGCCGTAGTCCAAGGTCCGCCGTTTTTTGCAGGTATATCAGCTAGTTAGCCAGTAAGCGCCATTCACATCGCCCCTTTTTATTCCCTACTGTTTCAGTCAATCAATAATACAAAACAGAAAACGTGGTATGTCCCCGTTTTTCCTCATGAAAACACGTCGATCAGCAAGGGCTGAGGTCAGGAAGAATGGGCACCCGAAGAAGGTTAAGTAAGTGTCATTCAAATCTGTCCCATTTTTCTTAGTTTCCCAGCCCTCCTTCTCCATCCTATTGTGCTGACATATACAATCTTTCCTTCTCTTCAGGATCATCCAATCGATCAAACTCCCTAACAAAATAATCCATCTCAGGAGGTAACTCACAGTTAAACTTCCACAACGCCGTGGCGCAAATACTCTGCATCAACTCCAACACATCTAAAACCTCCCCAGAGTCCTCAAGCCTCACCTCACCCAACTCAGACATAAACTTTCTGAACAAATCGAGCACGTATCCTTCACACTCCGATGAGAAAATCTTTTCATAAGTCATGAATTCATTACGTAAAAGATCCTCCGAAAACACCTCTGCCCCATCAGAATAACTTATACATGACTCTAAAATGGAAATCCGCCGCCACCCCTTACGCAAGAATAAATAATAAACAATACGAAAATACTTTTCACACATAACAAGCTACCTTAAGGGCTGAATATGCCAAACTTCTTTTGTATCGGGATTATAAACCATTTCCATTGATCCATTAGTATATCTATAAAAACCATCCTTCCTGTCCGTCGTGATGGTTGTTGCTGTTTTCAGAACCTCATCAGCCTGAGCAAATGGCGCGCCACGTCCAGTTGCCCACAAACGGTTGTAATAGTACTCTGAAAATTTAAATGGAGTTCCTTCGGCCTGATAGAACCCATCCACCAACTTTATCTCCGAATTATGAAAAAAAGGGGACAAAAAAGGGGACGACAAAAAAGGGGACCAAAAAAGGGGACAGATTTGAATGGCACTTACTTAACCTTCTTCGGGTGTCCATTCTTCCTGACCTCAGCCCTTGCTGATCGACGTGTTTTCATCAGCATGGGGTAAGGC
>NZ_JABWRA010000068.1:0-25912 GCF_014268705.1 Pseudomonas sp. SWRI179
CTGTGGGAGCCGAGCTTGCTCGCGATGGCGGCAGCAGCCATACAGATTAAAATAAGGCAAAAAAAACCGGCGCAACCGAGGTCGCGCCGGGGGTGGTGCCAGTGGCTGCGCGGATATTCGTGGGTCCGCACAACCCCTGTTGAACCCGTGTCGGTTACGCCCGTTCCAGCGCCAGGGCCACGCCTTGGCCGCCGCCGATGCACAGGGTCGCGAGGCCTTTCTTGGCGTCGCGCTTGATCATTTCATGCAGCAGAGACACCAGGACCCGGCACCCCGAGGCGCCGATAGGGTGGCCCAAGGCGATGGCGCCGCCGTTGACGTTGACCTTGTCCATGTCCCATTTCAGTTCCCGGGCCACGGCCAGCGATTGAGCGGCAAAGGCTTCGTTGGCTTCGATCAGGTCCAACTGGTCCAGGGACCAGCCGGCCTTGTCCAGGCAGCGACGGGTGGCCGAGACCGGGCCAATGCCCATGATGGCCGGGTCGACGCCGGCATTGGCGTAGGCACTGATTTTCGCCAGCACCGGCAAGCCCAGGGCCTTGGCTTTTTCCGCGCTCATCAGGATCACCGCGGCGGCGCCATCGTTGAGCGAGGACGCATTGCCCGCCGTAACGCTGCCGTCCTTCTTGAAGGCCGGCTTGAGCTTGCCCAGGGATTCGGCGGTGGTACCGGCGCGCGGTTGTTCATCCGCGGCGAACGCCACGGGATCGCCTTTGCGCTGGGGAATCAGGATCGGCGTGATCTCGTCGGCGAATCGCCCACCTTCGATGGCGGCGACCGCCTTCTGCTGGGACGCGGCGGCGAAGGCGTCCTGCTCCTCGCGGCTGATGCCGTACTTGTCCACCAGGTTCTCGGCGGTGATGCCCATGTGGTAATCGTTGAAGGCATCCCACAAGCCGTCGGTGATCATGCTGTCGATCATCTTCGCGTGACCCATGCGCAGGCCGGTGCGAGCGGCCGGCAGGACGTAGGGGGCCAGGCTCATGTTCTCCATGCCGCCGGCGATGATCACCTCGGCGTCGCCACAGCGGATCGCCTGGGCGCCCAGGTGCAACGCCTTGAGGCCCGAGCCGCAGACTTTGTTCAGGGTCAGTGCCGGCACCCCATGGGGCAGGCCGGCGAGGATCGACGCCTGGCGCGCCGGGTTCTGTCCGGAACCTGCGGTCAGCACCTGGCCAAGAATCACTTCATCGACCTGTTCGCCGGACAAACCGGTCTGTTCCAGCAGGCGACGAATCACCGCGGCACCGAGTTCCGGTGCGGGAATGGCAGCCAGCGAACCCTGGAAGCTGCCGATGGCGGTACGGGTAGCGGCGACAATCACGACTTCTTGCATCGAGTCTCTCCTCACTGGGCAGCGAACTGCATTTCAGGGACGTGGTCCGGCACGATCAATTTGCCGGCGGTCTTGGCGACGATTTCCTCGACGCTGACGCCCGGGGCACGTTCTTTCAGGATGAAGGCGCCGTCCTGGATTTCCAGGTAGGCGAGGTCGGTCAGCACGCGCTTGATGCAACCGGCACCGGTCAACGGCAGGCTGCAACGGGGCAGCAGTTTCGACTCGCCGTCCTTGGACGCATGGGTCATGGTGACGATGATGTTCTCGGCACCGGCCACCAGGTCCATCGCGCCACCCATGCCCTTGACCAGTTTGCCGGGGATCATCCACGAGGCGATGTTGCCTTCGACATCCACCTCGAACGCACCCAGCACGGTCAGGTCGATGTGGCCGCCACGGATCATGGCAAACGATTCGGCCGAAGAGAAGATCGACGCGCCAATGCGCGCAGTGACCGTCTGCTTGCCGGCGTTGATCATGTCGGCGTCGACTTCGGCTTCGGTGGGAAACGCGCCCATGCCGAGCAGGCCGTTTTCCGATTGCAGCATGACTTCCATGCCTTCGGGAATGTAATTGGCGACCAGGGTCGGAATGCCGATGCCCAGGTTCACGTAGTAGCCGTCCTGCATTTCGCGGGCGACGCGTTGAGCCATTTGTTCGCGGGAAAGTGCCATGGTGTTATTCCTTCATTCGGGCCGGGGGCAGGGGATCACTTACGCACGGTGCGCTGTTCGATGCGCTTTTCGAACGTGCCGCAAATGACCCGGTCGACGTAGATGCCAGGGGTGTGGATCTGCGTCGGGTCCAGCTCGCCGGGTTCGACGATTTCTTCCACCTCCACCACGGTGATCTTGCCCGCCGTCGCGGCCAGCGGGTTGAAGTTCTGCGCGGTGTGGCGATAGATCACATTGCCGAAATGGTCGGCCTTCCAGCCTTTGACGATGGCGAAGTCGCCCGTGATGGATTCTTCCATCAGGTACTGGCGGCCGTGGAATTCACGCACTTCCTTGCCTTCGGCCACGGGCGTGCCGACGCCGGTGGCGGTGAAGAACGCCGGGATGCCTGCGCCACCGGCGCGCATTTTTTCGGCGAGGGTGCCTTGGGGGGTGAGCACGACTTCGATTTCGCCGCTCAGCAGCTGTTTCTCGAACAGGGCGTTTTCGCCGACGTAGGAGGCGACCACCTTGCGAATCTGCCGGTCTTCCAGCAGCACGCCGAGGCCGAAACCGTCGACGCCGCAGTTGTTGGACACCACGGTGAGGTCGCGGATGCCCTTGCGCTTGATCTCGGCGATCAGGTTTTCCGGGATACCGCACAGGCCGAAGCCGCCGGCGATGACAGTCATGCCATCCTTCAAGCCTTCCAGCGCTTCCTCATAAGAGCTCACGCGTTTGTCGAAACCTGCCATAGACACCTCTTTTATTCTTGATGGGGTCGCAATGGGATGCAGTGTTGCGCCAAGTCATATATTTGTTAAGTTGATTTTTAGATTGTATTGATTGATAAAACTCAATAATTGCCGGCATCCGCTTGCGGCTTGAAGCTAACCACTTGCCGCTGGAAGCAGAGCGACCATGACCCTCAAGCAAATCCGCGCCTTCCTCGCCGTGGCCCAGAGCCTGAGCTTCGCCGTGGCCGGCGAGCGGCTGCACCTGTCCCAGTCGGCCCTGAGCCTGACCATCAAGGCCCTGGAAGAAGGCCTCGGTGGCCGCCTGTTCAGCCGCAACACCCGTAACGTGGCGCTGACCCCCGAAGGTGAGTCCTTACTGCCCCTGGCCCGCCGGCTGGTGGCCGACTGGGACAACGCCGAGGATGAAATGCGCCAGCGCTTCACCTTGCAGCGCGGTCGCGTGACGTTGGCGGCGATGCCGTCGTTTGCCGGCAACCTACTGCCGCCGATCCTCAAGACCTTCCGCGCCCGCTATCCGAATGTCAACGTCACGGTCAACGACGTGATCAACGAACAGGTGCTGGAAATGGTTCGTGATCGTCATGTGGAACTGGGCGTGGCGTTCGAACCGATGCAGGGTTCGTCGTTGGCGTTCACGCCCTTGTATCTCGATCGCTTCGTCGCGGTGGTGCCGCTGGACTCGCCGCTTGCCCAGCGCGACGAAATCCACTGGGAAACCTTGCTGGAGCAGCCATTCATCACGTTGCAACGACCCTCCACCGTTCGGGTGATGTTGGAGGAGCATCTGCAGGCCCGAGGTATGAAACTGCCCGTGGAGTTCGAGAGCCATCAACTGGCGACCGTCGGGCGGATGGTCGCCAGCGGCCTGGGCGTCAGTGCCGTGCCGGCCCTGTGTGTCGGGCAGATGCATGAGCTGGGGGCCCGCTGCATCACGTTGAGCGATCCGGTGATCGAACGGGCCATCGGGGTGCTGACCAAGCCGGGGCATGAGCTGTCGGCGGCGGCGCAGGCGCTGTTCGATACGCTGAGGGATCAGGAGTTGCCCGTACAGTTGATATCGAAGTAACCACAATCCCTGTGGGAGCGGGCTTGCTCGCGAAGGCGGTGGGTCAGTCGATATCTGCGTAGCTGACCCACCGCTTTCGCGAGCAAGCCCGCTCCCACAGAGGGTATTGCGTGGTATCAGATCAACAGTGGCAGCAGTTCTTCGCACGGTACTTCGACCTTCAAGTCCAGCAACTCATCAGCCCGGGTCTTGCCTCGGTTGATCGCCAGCAGCGGCTTGCCCTGGTCCTTGATCGCCCGGCACAGGCGGAACGCCGAATACGCCATCAACGATGAGCCCACCACCAACAGCCCATCCGCCTGTTCCACCGCCTGGGTGGCGCGGGTCGCGGTGGCGGCGGCGACGTTTTCACCGAAGAAAACCACATCGGGTTTCAAGCGTTCGCCCTCGCAATGGGGGCAACGGGGCACCTGGAAGCGCGCCTCGAACGCCGGGTCGAGCAGGGTGTCGCCATCGGGTGCCTGCACCGCATCGACGCCGGCCAGGTAAGGGTTTTCAGCTTCCATCAAGTGTTGAATCTGCTGTCGCTCGCTGCGCTGGCCGCAATCCAGGCACAGCACACGGTGCAGGCTGCCGTGCAGTTCGATGACGCCTTGGCTGCCGGCCTGGTCGTGCAAGGCGTCGACATTCTGGGTGATCAGGCCACTGATGCGAGCCTGTCCTTGTAATGCCGCCAAGGCCTCGTGGGCCTGGTTCGGTCGGGCTTGACGCAGGCGTGTCCAGCCCAGCATCGCTCGCGCCCAATAGCGCCGTCGCGCCTCGGCTTTGGCGAGGAACTCCTGGTACATCATCGGTTGCTTGCCCCGCCGCACGCCGTCGCTGTCGCGGTAGTCGGGAATGCCGGACGGGGTGCTGATTCCCGCGCCGGTCAGCACCAGGAAACGGCGCCCGGCCATGTACTGCTGCAGTTGTTCGACGGGGTCACGCTGAAGATCGTCGGGCATGTGGGTTCTCCGCTGGCCTGGAATCGTTGAGGTTAGCAGCGGGCTTGCCGCACGCCTTTCGTCGCCCTGCGCAGGTGTTTCTTCAAACTTTCCCCGGGCGTGGGACATCCACCTTATGTGCGCTATCTCAAAGCTCTCGCACTGCAGTGCGCCAATGACACTGATAAGGAGAACGCAATGGCAACCCCTAAAGAGAACCTGCTGGATTGGCTCAACGATGCCCATGCCATGGAACAGCAAGCGGAGAAAATGCTCAAGGCCCAGGCCGAGCGCCTGGAACATTACCCGGTCCTCAAGGCCCGGATCGAACAGCACATCGAGGAGACGCTCGGGCAGCAGAAGCTGGTGGAACAGTGCATCCAGCGCTTGGGCGGTAGCCCGTCGATGCTCAAGGACATGGCCGGCAAGCTGATGGCGTTCGGTCAAGCCATGGGCGGCATGGCGATGAGTGACGAAGTGGTCAAGGGCGCCATGAGTGGCTACGTCTTCGAGAACCTGGAGATCGCGTCCTACACCGTGTTGATCGAGGCGGCGAAAGTGGCTGGCGATGTGGAAACCCAAAGGGCTTGCGAGCAGATTCTGCCCCAGGAAATCGCCATGGCTGAATGGCTGCGCGATCACCTGCCGCAGATTACCGCAGCGTTCCTGGAACGCTCGGCCAATCCGCACACCGAAGCCAAGCGCTGAGGTGAAAAGTGTGGCGCGGCCCGACCGCGCCAAACCTGCCGTCAAAAGAAAAGAGGACAGGTATGAAGCAGACCACCGGTGAGGTAAGAGCCATCAATCGACAGAGCGCCAGGGTGGGTGTCTACGTGTCGGAAGAGGAGGGCCACACAGTGCTTGAATTGGGGCCCGCCAATGACGTCGACATCGGCGATGTCATGGAATGGGACACAACGGCCCTTGGCACCCAGACGTATCGCAACCTGACCAAAGGTTGGACCGACGAGGTGTATGTAGCGAAGCACGGCGTCGCGGCGGCCAACCTGGAGGTTCAATTACTGGTGGGATCGTGACAACACCCGGTCCCCAGGAGGACGAACATGAGCGAGCTGCGTTGTGGCTGCCCCGGCTGCCATTGCGAGGTAGATCCCGAGCGGGTGTTCAATCATGACGGCGAGGCCTATTGCAGCCAGGCCTGCGCAGAACAACACCCCAATGGCGAGCCGTGTCCGTCGGCGGATTGTCATTGCGAACGAAGTGGCAAGGTCGGCGAGCGGGACATTACCAACAATCAACTGGATGAAGCATTGGAAGAAACGTTCCCGGCCAGTGACCCGATTTCACCCTGACAATTGCTCTATCCGGGCATCGGCGACAGGGTGCCCGGACACCGCAAGCCGGTCAGTGCGGTGGTGCAAGACAACACCGGCAGCCCGCGAGTTTTGGCTTCCTGGAACGGCGCGAGGCTTGGGTGACGAGACCGGTGCAATGGGGTGCCGGCGCCACCGGGCCCTTGGCGGACAGCGTGGAAAGACACGCACTGTTTTTTAATGTTGAAGGCGGGGCCATTGTGGGAGCGGGCTTGCTCGCGATAGCGGTGTGTCAGTCAGCACCAATGCAGGCTGATCCAACGCCATCGCGAGCAGGCTCGCTCCCACAGGGTTATTGGATGACCTTGAGGTTTGGGTACAACACAGGGCGATTGTGGGAGCGGGCTTGCTCGCGAAGACGGCGGCACAGCCAACCTATATGCCAGCAGGTCCAACGCCATCGCGAGCAAGCTCGCTCCCACAGGTTTCTTCGTTGGACGAAGTTTCGGTATTTAACACTGCCAATCAATCGCCGCTTGTTTAATAGGCTGGCGCAATAAATACCCGGGCAGTGGGGATATAAATAAGGATGTTGACCGTTCGTCGCCGTTTGCAGCTCTTTTTTAAAACCTTAACGGCGTCAAATTTTCCGAATAGGACGAGCCGGCAGGTTCGTTGACATCAACTAACGAGGTGAATGAAATGGCTAACACAGGTAATAACAACCCTGGCAATTTCGCTAACGATCGTGAGAAGGCATCGGAAGCCGGGAAAAAAGGCGGCCAGGCGTCGGGCGGCAACTTTGCCAACGATCCGGAACGCGCATCCGAGGCTGGACGCAAGGGTGGCCAGGCGTCGGGCGGTAACTTCGCCAACGACCCGGAACGTGCTGCAGAGGCCGGCCGCAAAGGCGGGCAAGCCTCGGGTGGTAATTTTGCCAACGACCCTGAGCGGGCTTCGGAAGCCGGCCGCAAAGGTGGCCAGGCGTCGGGTGGCAACTTTGCCAACGACCGGGAAAAAGCCTCCGAAGCTGGCAAGAAAGGCGGTGAAAACAGCCACGGTGGCGGTCGTAAATCGTAATGTCCCGTGGTCTCGCAGGTCCCGTGCCGTTGGCATGGGACCTGTTCCGGCCTTGATATTAAAAGTCGGGTATTTATGCCCGGCTTTACTGATGTATTGACTGCTTAAAAGATGAGTGAGTTGCAATTAACCACTCGTCTTATGTCTTGAACAAAAAACTAAATTTTATTCGTTTAGCTTCTTCAGATTTTTCATGGGCCTGTCGTCGACAGTGTTCCCATGAAGTGTGCCTGAGCGAGGAGTTCAATCATGTTTCTACATAACAAACGATTGCAGTACACCGTACGTGTCGCTGAGCCTAATCCTGGACTCGCCAACCTGCTGCTCGAGCAGTTCGGTGGCGCCCAGGGGGAATTGGCGGCGGCGTCGCGTTATTTCACCCAGGCCTTGTCCGAGGACGATCCAGGGCGCAAGGATCTGCTGATGGACATTGCCACCGAAGAACTCAGCCATCTGGAAGTGATCGGCTCGATCATCGTCATGTTGAACAAGGGCGCCAAGGGCAAGATGGCTGAAGGGGTGGAGAAGGAGGGCCAACTGTACCGGGACATCAACGGTGCCGGTAACGACTCTCATATCACCAGCCTCCTGTACGGTGCCGGCTCGCCATTAACCAATTCCGCCGGCGTGCCGTGGACTGCCGCTTATGTGGACACGATCGGTGAGCCGACGGCAGACATGCGTTCCAACATCGCCGCTGAAGCCCGGGCAAAAATTGTCTATGAGCGATTGATGAACGTCACTGACGACCCGGGGGTAAAGGAAGCGTTGGGCTTTTTGATGACCCGTGAAATCGCCCATCAGTTGTCGTTCGAAAAAGCCTTGCATGCCATCCAGCCCAACTTCCCACAAGGTAAGCTGCCCGGCATGCCGGAGTTCACCAACGTGTATTTCAACATGTCCCAGGGTGAGCCTACCGTGCGTGGTCCATGGAACCAGGGCGAGGACTGGGAGTTCGTCGAGAATCCGGTTCCGGCGGTCGACGGTGGCGATGGCCTGGCCAGCGTCCAGTTGAGTGAAAAGGACGAAGCACTGTTGATGGACATGAAGGCGCGGACGATGTCCAACCCTGAAAGCAACCCCACCACAGGCGCCGACTTGGGTTCGGGGATGCAAGGTGACAAACTGTAAACAAATGGCGAGGGAGGCGACTCCCTCGCCTGATATTTCGAGCCAAGACCCGTAAGGACATTCGATGGACCAGCCCACTTCCCGGATTCGATCGCCCTGGCGCACTTGGCTGAACCCCGTGCAAGAGAATCTCTTGTTGGGGGTTACGTTCTGGCTCGGGCTGGCATTGGTGGCCGCGTTGTTGCTCTACAGTGGCTACAACGCCTTGGTTGGCGCCAATCGTCAAAACCTCGGCTACGCCGTGCTGGGCGGAACATCGGGTTTTGCCGCCACCGCCCTGGGGGCGATGATGGCGGTGGTGCTGCGGGATATCTCCTCGCGTACCCAGGACATTATGCTGGGGTTTGCCGCCGGCATGATGCTCGCCGCCAGTTCGTTCTCATTGATCCTGCCGGGCATCGAAGCGGCACAGATAATCTGTGGCAATCAGTTGCTCGCCGCGTTTGTCGTGGTGGTGGGCCTGGGGCTGGGCGTGGCCCTGATGATCGGCCTGGACCGTTTCGTGCCGCACGAACATGAACTCAGTGGCCGGCGTGGTCCCCAGGCCGAGCGGATCAATCGTGTCTGGTTGTTTGTACTGGCCATCACCCTGCACAACTTGCCGGAAGGCATGGCCATCGGCGTCAGTTTTGCCGACGGCGATTTCAAGGTCGGTTTGCCCCTGACCACCGCCATTGCCATCCAGGACATTCCCGAGGGCCTGGCCATTGCCATGGCGCTGCGCGTCACCGGTATCAGCACCTTGCGTGCCGCGCTCATCGCGGTCGGTTCAGGGCTGATGGAGCCACTGGGGGCGGTGATCGGCCTGGGCATGTCGTCGGGCGTGGCCGTCGCGTACCCCATCAGCCTGGGGCTGGCGGCGGGGGCGATGATCTTCGTGGTCTCCCACGAGGTGATTCCCGAGACCCATCGCAACGGCCATGAAACCCCGGCCACCCTCGGCTTGATGATGGGCTTTGCGGTGATGATGTTTCTCGACACGGCGTTGGGTTGAGCGCGTCACCGATACCCTCTGTCAACGTTTCGGCAAATTTCTGGAACATCCGAAATTTCCCCTGGGTCAGTGTTGATGACAGGTGAAGCCGCCTCTGCCGGCTTCACCCCATCAACCTTTCGAGGCTCGCCTTCTGAACAGAGGAAGATTGAAATGGCCAGAAAAACCGTGACAGACCTGTTCATCCACGAACTGTCCGATGTCTACAGTGCTGAAAAACAGATCACCCGTGCCTTGCCGCGCATGGCTCGGGCCACCACCAACCCTTTGCTCGCACAAGCCTTTCACGATCACCTTGAGGAAACCCAAGGCCAGATTGAGCGCATCGATACCCTCGTCGAAGTGGCGGGGATCAAGCTCAAGCGCATGAAATGCATCGCCATGGAAGGACTGGTGGAGGAGTCCAAGGAGCTGATCGAGGAAATCGAAAAAGGCGCGGTGCTCGATGCGGGGCTGATCGGCGCGGCGCAGAAAGTCGAGCACTACGAAATCGCCAGTTACGGCACCTTGATCGCCATGGCCAAGCACCTGAAGCTGGGCGATGAAGTGGTCGGCCTGCTGTTGGCGACCCTCAAGGAAGAAAAAGCCACCGACGAGAAACTCTCGAAGATTGCCGAGCAGGGCGGCAACCAGGCGGCGACGATGGAGTCCTGAGTTCGACGTCGCTTTTTTGTGGCGAGGGAGCTTGCTCCCGCTGGACTGCGCAGCAGTCCCAGGTTTTGGGGTTGAACGCAGAAATTTTTGGGGCTGCTTCGCACCCCAGCGGGAGCAAGCTCCCTCGCCACGGGTTCTACGTGAATCGGGCATCGATGTTCGCATCAGTGCCCATTTTTTTTTGCCGTAAAAACCCATCAAGCGGCTTCAACGACCACACAGCGTCCAGCCTTCAAACTTGTTGGAACTAGCCCGCATCGCGTCCCGTCATTTGTTCTGAGAGGCACTTATCCAGGCATCGCTTAGCGACTGCCTGTCGTTGAGTTTTTCATCACGGAGGCGATGGACAGACATGACTATCCCGGACAACAACCCCGAGCGACAAAGCGGCACTTCAAGCCAAGGTCGGCCTGAGGAATCCCTGAACCACATCAAGGAGGACGTGAACGAAGCGATCGGCAGCGCTCGCGAGAAGGCCGATGCGCATTTTGGCCAATACCGCGATACCGCGGCGGACCAGATCGATGCCTTGGCGCGTGGCGCCAAATCCGCCATGTCGGAGCTCGAAGCCAACGACACCCTCGGCTTATCCCATTATCTGGCGGACATGGCCGATTGCATGAGCGGCCTGGCCGGCAAATTGCGCAACAAGAGTGCCGAACAGTTGCTGCATGACGGTTCTCGCCTGGCGCGGGATAACCCCGGTCTGTTCCTCGCCGGCAGCATCGCGGTGGGCTTTGGGCTGTCGCGATTCCTCAAGGCCGGTGCCTCGCCGGTCGCCACCGAGGCCGACGAACCCGCCGCCGGCCATTCAAACCCACCCGCCGGAGGATTCGGCGCCCAGCGGCCTTTTGAATCGACCCCTGATCCCATCGGCCCCGGTGCCGCTACCCGCAGCGGCCTGGCCACCGGTGTCACCCCGACCTCACCGAGTGTTCAGGACCATCCCAGTGATTCAGCCACCGGCTCGCTGCCGGGTTCGGCCAATACCAGAGGAGAATTGTGATGAACCGACCAGACCCGGATATGCAGCGTACCGCCAGCGCCTCGACGCCCGAAAGCGATGCCTCGGTCATGGGGTTGCTCAGGCAATTGACCCACGAAGTCCCCTCGCTCTTCACCAAGGAATTGGCGCTGGCCAAGGCTGAATTCCAGGCGAGCCTCAACACGCTCAAGGCGGGCATTGCTGCGGTGGCCGGTGGCGCCATGGTGCTCATGGCCGGCTTCATCATCCTGTTGATGGCGGTGGTGTATGGCCTGAGTACGATGATGGCGCCCTGGCTGGCCGCGCTGATCGTCGGCGTCGTGGTCATGATCATTGGTTTTGTCATGGTCCAGTCGGGCAAGAAACAGTTCGAACCGTCCCACTTCAAGCCTGACCGAACGCTCGATGCCTTGAACAAAGATCAGGAAGCCCTGCGGAGGAAAGCCTCATGAAGGATGAATTCAAAACCGAATCCGAAAAGAGCCCAGAGACCATCGAGCGCGAAATCGACGAGCAGCGCGCCCATATCAGCCATATCGTCGACGCCTTGGGCAGCAAGTTCACGCCAGGGCAAATGCTGGATCAGGCCCTGGGGCTCGTGAAGGGAAATGGCGCCGAGTTTTTCGGCAACCTGGGCACTACGGTGCGCAACAACCCGGTGCCGACCGTGTTGACCACGGTTGGCTTGTGCTGGCTGATGCTCGGCCAGAACCATCCGCCGCGGGTCGGTTATCGCGTCGGGCCGGACCAGGATTCCAGCGGTTGGAGCGAAGGGCTTGCCGGTGGCCTGGACAGTGCGCGGGAGCACCTGCACAGCGGCAGTGATTCATTGCGCGAAGGCTTTCACCATCTCAAGGACAAAGCTGCGCACCTGGCGGACGACGTGGGCGCCAGCGCCCGCCATGCCCGGCACAGCGCTCATCAAGCGGGCGAGCGCATGGCCCAAGGGTCGCAGCACCTGGGCGATGAGTTCAGCCGTCTGCTCAAGGAGCAGCCGTTGATGATGGCGGCGGCGGGTATCGCCCTCGGGGCGATGCTGGGCGCGGCGTTGCCCAGCACCTCTACCGAACAGCGAACGATGGGCAAGACCAGCGCCGACCTAGCCGACAAGGTCAAGCGCACGGCGCGGGAGGGTTATGAAACGGTGCGCGATACGGTGAGCAAAACCACCGAACACCGTGACGAGCCCGCCGTTACGCCGGCCAACGGGCGGGCCCACTCCGGCACGGATCTGTCTGGCGGGCTGGGCACTTCGTAGGCGCACGCGAGGTGCGGCGCAGGGCGATCTGCGCCGCACCTGTCAACCTTGACAGTAGCCTCGATCACCGTTCGGTTATTTCATGGGCCGTACACCCTTCTCAAGGAGGCAGCACATGAAACGTCAGATCCCGTTCACCGGCCGTCTGATCTTCATCGGCTTCGGCTCCATCGCCCGGGCCACGTTGCCCTTGCTGCTGGGGCAGGATCACGTCGAGATCAAGCAGATCACCGTCATCGCACCGGTGATCGACCACAACATCTGGTTCAAGGAGCGGGGAATCCGTTTTATCCCCAAGGCTCTGACCCGAAAAACCTATGCACAAATCCTGGATCGCTTCGTCAAGCGTGGTGATTTCATCGTCAACCTGTCCGTCGAGGTCAGCTCCCTGGACCTCATGGCGTACGCGTTCGAGAAGGGCGCGCTGTACCTCGACACCTGCGTCGAGCCGTGGGCGGGAGGCTACGAGGATCCGCACCTGGACCTTTCCCATCGGACCAATTACGCATTGCGCTATCAAGTGCTGGGCCTGCGCAAAAAACTGGGCAGAGGCCCGACGGCAGTGGTGGCCCATGGCGCCAATCCCGGTTTGATCACCCATTTGCTCAAGGCCGGGCTGGTTGAACTGGCGACGCAATTGAAGCAGCCGCTGCCGCAAAAACCGGGCGGTGTGGACTGGGCCAGGCTGAGCATGGCGTTGGGGATCAAGGTCATTCATTTTGCCGAGCGCGACAGCCAACGCTCCCAGCGTCCCAAGGAAGACGACGAGTTCGTCAACACCTGGTCGGTGGAGGGGTTCATCAGCGAGGGCCGTCAGCCGGCCGAGTTGGGGTGGGGGTCCCATGAACGGACTTGGCCAGCGGCTGCCCGGCGTCATGGTTTCGGGAGCCGCAACGCGATCTATCTGGAACGCCCGAGCGCCAGCGTCTTGATCAAGACCTGGACGCCGGTGGGCGGGCCGTGCCTGGGGCTGATGATCACCCACCACGAAACCGCTTCGACGGCCGATTTGCTGACCGTGAAGGACCCGCGCAAGTTGGTGTATCGACCGACCCTGCATTACGCCTATCACCCCTGCAACGATGCCTGGCTGTCAGTCCATGAGCTGATCGGTCGTGGCTGGGAAACCCAGGCCCGGCAGCGAATCCTCAACGGCGAAATCGATCCCGGTGGGGTGGATGCCCTGGGTGTCTTGCTGATGGGGCATGAAATGAACGCCTACTGGTTCGGTTCGGTGTTGAGCATTGACGAGGCGAGGGCCCTGATGCCCTTCAATAACGCCACCAGCCTGCAAGTGGCGGCCGGTGTCATGGCGGGAATCGTCTGGGCCATTGAACATCCGGATCGTGGCATCGTCGAGCCGGAACAAATGGACTATGAACGCGTGCTGGAAGTCGCCCGGCCTTACCTGGGGACGTTGGTGGGCAAGTGCACCGATTGGACGCCGACCGGTGCCCTTCACAAGGCTCGCGGGGATGGCGCGGCCGATGATTGGCAATTCGAGCATTTCACCCGGTTCTGAATGAGCGGCTGAGCGACACCAATCCCCTGTGGGAGCGAGCCCGCTCGCGATAGCGGTGGTTCAGTTACAAGAATGTTGACTGACACGACGCCATCGCGAGCAGGCTCGCTCCCACAGGGAACCGCGGTGTATTTGGCGTGTTTGGGCCGGATCCCTGTTCATCGCGACCTATACTCAACCCCATGGATGACAGGAATCCGGGGTGGCGCGACTGTGCGGCGTTCGCTGATGTTGGCCGTTGTGCTCGTTCTGGCGGGGTGCGCCACGCCACAGCGCGGTCCACCGGTTGCCACGGTGATGATTGCCCAGGACACCTGGCGACAGGTAGACCAGCAGATCATCGCGGCGTCGAAGAGCGCCCTCGAACAGGCGGCCGTCTATGCACGCGGGTCGATGGAGCATTGGCGCGTGTTGGTGTATGAACGCACCGAGGCTGAATTCATCCCCTGGTTCAGCAGCTACTGGACCCAGGAATGGCTGGCGGTGAAGGTCAGCTGGTACGCGGCCAGTGCCGAGGGCGAGGCGGATTCTTCGGCCAAGCGCCTGGCGGTTTACCTGCAGGAGCAATATCGCGAGCAGGTGCTGGCGCCGGTGGCGGTGGAAATCGATCCCGAGGCGATCAGGGCCAACGCGACGGGTTACTACATCCGTCAGCTCAGTCAACAGGCCCAGGTCATCGCCCAGCGGCATCGAATCCCGAACGAGCTGATGAACCGACGCCTGCATGGCATCCCTGCCATCCGCCTGGGTCCGCCGGCGGCGCGTGATGCTTCGTTGTACGAAATGGTTCACGCCGAGCCGCTGAATACCTTGCCGGCCTATGCGGCCCTGATCGATCACGTCGACAAGGCTGCAAGCACGGGGGCCGGGCCATCGGAGGCGGTGATCGCAACCGTGGCGCAACGCACCAGCGAAAAAATCGAGGCCCAGTTCGCCACGCGCGGGGCAACCGGTGCGGCGGCGGCCGTGGCCGGGAAGGCGGCCGGGGCGTTGATTTCGGTGGGCGTGGCGGGTATTCGCGCGATCATCCACGAGGGTGAGCGGCCGGAAATGGAGGCGCAGATCCGCAAGAGTCTGAGTGCGGCGTTCGACGAAGCCTGGTTCAAGTCACTCAAGCATCCCCTCAGCGGGGTGATGGCACCGGTGTATTACCTGGACGAGGAAATCAAAGGCAACCTGGTGGAGGCGGACCTGGCCAATCGAGCGGTGGTCTTGCCGGACCTCAAGCCATGACGGACCGACTCATTCCGAGCCGAGGGTGACGCGACAACCCTTGCGATGGCGGATCTGTTCGTCCGATGGACGCTCCTTGATGAACTCGAAGCGCGGTTCGCCTTCGCTGTAGATCACCAGCCAGCCCCATTCCAGTTCGCTTTCATCCTGCCCGGGCTGGGGCGGCGAGGCCCACCAGGGTTCTTTTTGCATGATCTGACGCATCGTCTACTCCTGCCGATTGATCCTTTGAACTATAGACCGCTCGTTGAAGACGCTTGCATCCTGTGGGAGCAAGGCTGCCCGCGAAGCAGGCGACTCGGTTCCGGATAGACCGTGTGATCGTTATCGCGGGCAAGCCTTGCTCCCACAAAGCAGTGTTCCACAAAACCGGGTCCCTCAATGCCTCTGCTACAGGTCATGAACCTCAAGTTTGATAGTCAGTGTGCTCTGATCCCGCCCACCAGCGTCTAGCGTCTGTATCCCCGCACTCGAACGGGGAATGACTGGACCCCGCGCATATGCAAGCACTGTTGAACGAGATCCTCGATGCGGTTCGCCCCCTGATCGGTCAGGGCAAGGTCGCCGACTACATTCCTGCCCTGGGCACCGTGGTGCCCAATCAGTTGGGCATTGCCGTGTACGGCAATGATGGCGAGTTGTATTACGCCGGCGACGCTGAAACAGCGTTTTCAGTGCAGAGTATTTCCAAGGTGTTCAGCCTGGTGCAGGCCATCGGGCATTCCGGTGAAGCGATCTGGGAGCGCCTGGGCCATGAGCCATCTGGCCAACCTTTCAACTCCCTGGTGCAATTGGAATTCGAGCGCGGCCGCCCGCGTAACCCGTTCATCAATGCCGGCGCGTTGGTGATCTGCGATATCAACCAGTCCCGCTTCGCCGCGCCAGCGCTGTCGATGCGCGATTTCGTGCGCCGCCTGTCGGGTAACCCCCAGGTGATGGTGGACGGCAAGGTCGCCGAGTCGGAGTACCAGCACCGTGCCCGCAACGCGGCGATGGCGTACCTGATGCAATCGTTCGGCAACTTCCACAATGACGTGGAAGCGGTGCTGCGCAGTTATTTCAGCCACTGCGCCCTGCGGATGAGCTGCATCGACCTGGCGCGGGCGTTCTGCTTCCTGGCCAACGACGGGTTCTGCAAACACAGCGGCGAACAGATCCTCAGCGCCCGGCAAACCCAGCAGGTCAATTCCATCATGGCCACCAGCGGTCTGTACGATGAGGCTGGCAACTTCGCTTATCGCGTCGGCCTGCCGGGCAAGAGTGGTGTCGGTGGCGGGATTGTCGCCGTGGTGCCGGGCCGGTTCACCGTCTGCGTCTGGTCGCCGGAACTCAACGCCGCCGGTAACTCCCTGGCCGGCATGGCGGCGCTGGAGATGATGAGCCAGCGCATTGGCTGGTCGGTGTTCTAGTTCCCACAAAAAAGGGCCCGCTCCTGGTTCAGGCGCGGGCCCTTTTGTTAGGGGATTTCAGCAGAGGCGGTCGATAACCCGGACCTCGGACGTGTTCTGCATCGACTGCCAGGCCTGGGTCAGCGTTTGCAGCACGCGGCCCATGAAGTCTTTGTCAGCTGCGGCCTTCTTGCCCACGTAGCCCTGGCCACGGCGGTACATCTTCAGCCGGGCGCACAGCTCTTGCGTGTTCTTTTCGAACTCGTCTTCCTGGGTGTAAGGCGACAGGCAGTCCATACGCACCTGGCCAGTCTTGCTGATCCAGAGGATATGGCTGTCGAGTGTGTCCTTGTGTGCGGCGAACATGCGAGCCAGTTCATCAATAGATGGTTGATTATTCAGATTCATGTGTAAGCCCCTTGACCATTTGGTTGATCTGTCTGGTGGTTCGCAAAAAACTTCGCTACTCGGTAAGTGCCTGCCTGCTACCGAAACCAGGCCGTCAGCGTTCGTCCGTCTGACTTCGACGGGGTCGTGCATCGGTTGTGTAGTGTTATCGAAGGGCTGCTACGCAAATGCGCTACAACGAAGAGAAACAGCGAAGAATCTCAGGCAGTGTCAACTTTCGAGGGTCGACCACGCGCGTCATGAGGATCTTCGCTAGCGTTTCTCGTCCTTGTTACCGGACGGTCATGCCAGGTCAGCACCTTCAATCTGCCTTGTGGGCAGTCCCTTATCCAAAAAACAGCTCGGCGGTCAGACGAGCTTGCTCAAACAGTTGCCTGTACTCCCGATCGGGGAGACGTCTGCATCATGCAAGGGCAAATCGGAGGCGTCAACGGTTTTGTAGTGATTATTTTTGGTCACTACATATTGTCGGACAAAACGGTTTGGGTATGAAAAACGGTTGCGAGTGATCACCTGTGGCGAGGGAGCTTGCTCCCGCTGGGCTGCGTAGCAGCCCTAAAAACCTGTCGGTGCATGAGTCAAATTGACCGAGTCGCCTGCATTGGGGTTGCTGCGCAACCCAGCGGGAGCAAGCTCCCTCGCCACAAAGGCAGCGCTTGGAATCGGCGCTGTTCAAGTGGCCTTGGCCTTGCTCGCCTTGCGCGGTTCACCGCTAGCCTTGCGCTTGGCCGGCTTGCGCTTGTTTTTCCACGGTGTTGCGCCACGCCCGGCGGGGCTGGCCGGGCCGCTGATGGTCAGGCTCATGCCCTGGCAGCGGGCGACGTGCTTGCTCATCCAGGCGGCTTGCCGGGTGACGAATTCTTCCAGGCTCATTTCTCCGCTTTGCACCATGTCCAGGGCTTGTTCCCAGATAGCGGTGGTGCCTGGGTCGGCGATGGCTCGGGGCACGGCGTCGATGAGGCTGAAGGCCGCCGGGGTGGCGGACAGGGCCTTGCCGTTTTTCACCAGGTAACCGCGGTCGAGCAGCCCTTGGATGATCGAGGCCCGGGTCGCTTCGGTGCCGATGCCGGTGGTGTCCTTGAGCTTCTGCTTGAGCAACGGGTCTTCCACCAGCTTGGCGACGCTCTTCATCGCCTTGATCAGGTCGCCTTCGGTGAAGGGCTTGGGTGGCTGGGTCCAGAGGTCCTTGGGTTTCACCTCGTCCACCGCGCAATCGCGACCTTCGGCCAATGCCGGCAGGACCTGCGGCGCCGGTGCTTCACGGCCCCTGGCCTGCGCCAGTGCGTCGGGCAGGGCGCGTTTCCAGCCGGGCTCGACGATCTGCTTGCCCACGGCACGCAGCGCCTGGCCAGCACAGTCGAAGTCGGCCTGGGTCCGGTCGTATTCGTGGTTGGGCAGGAACTGCGCCAGGTAGCGCGCGCGAATCAGCGTATAGACCGCGCGCTGCTTGCCGGCGAGTTTGTCCAGGTTCCTGGCGGCGGCGGTGGGAATGATGCCGTGGTGGGCGCTGACCTTGGCATCGTTCCAGGCCCGGGACTTGCGCTGCGCCTGCAAATGCTCGCGCAGTGGAGCGAGGCTGGGGTCGGCCTGGGCAAGGGCGGCCAGGATGGCCGGTGCTTCGCTGTGCTGGCTCAAGGGCAGGAAACCGCAATCGCTGCGCGGGTAGGTGATGAGCTTGTAGGTCTCGTAGAGCGACTGGGCGATGTCCAGGGTTTCCTGGGCGCCGAGGCCGAGCTTCTTCGAGCAGACTTCCTGCAGGGTGCCCAGGTCGAAGGGTAACGGCGCCGCTTCGCGCAGGCGCTCGGTACGTACTTTCAGCGTTCGGGCGGTGGCGGCGTTGCTCATGGCCTGGGCGGCATCCCGGGCCAGCGCCTGGTTCAGGCAGCGCTCCTGGTCGTCGCAGGCATCCGGGTCGGCGCGCCACTGGGCGGTAAACGCCGTGCCGTCGTGGCTGAGCTGCACGTCGATGGCCCAATAGGCGACGGGCACGAAGTTGGCGATGCTGCGGTCGCGGTCCACCACCAGTCGCAGCGTCGGTGTTTGCACGCGACCGACCGGCAACACGCCCTGGTAGCCGGACTGGCGCCCCAGTAAGGTGAACAGGCGACTCATGTTCATGCCGATCAGCCAGTCGGCCCGGGAGCGACCCAGGGCCGAGTGATACAGGTTGAAGGTTTCGACCCCCGGCTTGAGGGCGGCCAGGGCCTTGCGGATCGACGCTTCGTCCAGGGCCGACAACCATAACCGCCGGATCGGCCCGCGATAACGGCAATGTTCCACCAGCTCCCGGGCGATCATTTCGCCCTCACGGTCGGCGTCGGTAGCAATCACCAGTTCTTTCGCTTCCCCCAACAGGCGCTTGACCGCCTTGTACTGGCTGGCGGTTTTCGGCTTGACGGTCATTTTCCATTGCGCCGGCACGATGGGCAGGTCGGCCAGGACCCAGCGCTTGTAGCGCGCGTCGTAGGCATCGGGTGGAGCGGTTTCCAGCAGGTGGCCGATGCACCAGGTGACCGTGACGCCAGGGCCCAGCCAGCAACCGTCGCCACGGCGCGTGGCGCCGAGTACGGCGGCGATGTCCTTGGCCTGGGACGGTTTTTCACACAGGTACAGCTGCATAGCGCCCTTTTCCTGAAGCAGATTTCATGGGCTTGTAGCATGGTCATGGATGCGCGCCAGGGCAAGTTTTATCTGTATGGATATACAGACAAAAGCGTTGCGCTGCGTTGCCAAGGGGGCTGGCGTGACATTCGGCGCTCGGTTGGCACGCAGAATGAATTTCTCGAAAGGGTATCGCTCATAACTTCAAGGCGGTTGAAACCGCAAAGAAGGTTTATGAGGTCAAGGAGAGTCACTTTCATGAATTCGATGCCAAATGGCGACGGCCAGGCGACTACACGTTTGATTCTCGTTGTGGAAGATGATCCAACCATTCTGGAGTTCCTCTGTGAAATCCTCGAGGACGAAGGGTTCGTCGTGGAGCCTCGGGAAAGCGCCGATGCGGCGTTGACGTTCCTCGAAGAGAGCGCCCACTACGTCGATCTGTTGCTCACGGACATCACCATGCCCGGCAAGATCGACGGTGCGGAGCTGGCCAACCTCACGGGGGATCGCTGGCCGCAGATCCCGCTGTTGATCATGTCTGGTTTCGAGACGCCGGAAAGCGCTGGAATCAAGCACCACGCGTCGTTCATTGCCAAGCCTTGGGCCTTGGGCCAGATGTTGGACCTGGTGGAGAGCACGGTGAAAAATCACTCGATCAACTGAGTGATTCCGGAGAGGGGGAATGTCCGGGCACGTTTGGGTTGCAAGCGACGGTGCCGTCTATGACAATGCGAGTCATTATCAGTCGCGAATTATTCCATTGCCATGCCCGCCAACGATCTGTCCTTACGCAGTGCTGTCGACGTTCTGTACAGTGATCATCACAGTTGGCTCCAGGGCTGGTTGCGCAAGCGCTTGGGCAATGCCTTCGATGCGGCTGACCTGACCCAGGATACGTTTGTGCGGGTCATCAAGGCGCGCACGGCGCTGGATATCCGCGAGCCGCGCCCCTACCTGTCGATGATCGCCAAAGGGCTGTTGATCGACCTGTTTCGCCGCCGCTCGCTGGAACAATCCTACCTCGAAGCATTGGCCGCCATGCCGCAAGAGCAGCATCCCTCGCTGGAAGAGCAGGCGATCCAGCTCCAGGCCCTGATGGAGATCGATCGTCTGCTCCTGGGATTGGGGCCGCGCGTCAGGCAGGCGTTCATCCTGTCGCAGTTCGATGGCCTGACCTATCCGCAAATTGCCGAGCGCCTGGGCGTCAGCGTCCGCACGGTCAACAATCACATGGCCAAGGCCATGGAGCATTGCTGCCTCATGCAAATTCAATTGCAGCTTTCATGAACCTGCCGCCCGAAGAATTGCAAGCCATCCGTGTGGCGGCACGGTGGTACGCCCGGCTGAATTCCGGGATTACCACTGACGCGGACCGGGCCGATTGGCGCGCCTGGCTGGCTGCCGATCCGTTGCACGGCCAGGCCTGGCAGCGCATGGCCGCGGTGGCCGAGCAAATGGCGAGTGTGCCGGGCGCCCTGGCGGCACCGACCTTGAGCGACACCCACCAGCGCTCCCGCCGCCAAGTGTTGCGCAGCGCCTTGCTGCTGACATCCGCTGGCGGCCTGGGTTGGTTGAGCTGGCGCAGCCAGGCCACGCAGAACCTGCTTTGCGATTACCGCACGGCGGTGGGCGAGCGTCGCGAGTTCCAGTTGGCCGATGGCAGCACGCTCATGCTCAACACCGACACCTCGATCAACGTTCGTTTCGATGGACAGCAGCGGCGCCTGGAACTGTTGCGGGGTGAGGTGCTCGTGACGACGGCGGTCGATCCCCAGCGTCGTCCGTTCAAGGTGGTCACGGGGCCGGCCGAGGTGCTGGCCCTGGGCACGCGTTTCATTGTCCGTAGCCAGGCGCGGGGCGGTGAAGTGGCGGTGCTGGAGAAAGCGGTCGAGGTGAGCCTGCCAGCACGTGGAGCCAGGATGCGCGTCGAGGCCGGCCAGCGCCTGGATTTCAATGAGCGTTCGTTAGGGACGCTGCGCGGCAACGATGTGTCGGTGGGGGCCTGGCAGAAGGGAAGCATTATCGCCATTGACCGTCCCCTGGCGGCGTTGCTGGACGAACTGTCGCGTTACCGTCCCGGCGTGCTGCGTTGGGATCCGGCGATTGGCGACTTGAAAGTGTCCGGTGTATTTCCCGTCGATGACACTGATCTCGCCCTGGCCGCGCTGGAAAGTGGCTTTTCGTTGCGGGTGACCCGCTACAGCCGATTCTGGGTCCAGGTCGCCGGTGGCGATCGGCGCTGATGCTGCGTAATAAAAAAACCAACCCTTGCACTTTTCATCCTCATCGTTCGGCTCTTCCTCAGTGAGTTTTTATTGACCGTTTGGGGGAGGGGAAATATGACGTGGGTGAGTGCGCCAGGCCGTCTGGTGTTTGCAATGAAAATCGGCTTGCTGGCGGTCACGACCGCTGGCGCCACGGCCGTGCATGCCAGCCCGGTTGCAGCGGCTGCGGCGCAGCAGAGTGCGGTGCAGGCCTACGATATCGGCGCCGGCCGCCTGGTGGATGTGCTGACCCGTTTTTCCAGCGCCGCCGGTATTGCCCTTTCGTTTGATGCTCGGCAACTCGAAGGTTTGCAATCGCCCGGCCTGAAAGGTTCTTTCGGCGTGGGCGAGGGCTTTGCCCGCATTCTTGGCGGTAGTGGCTTGCAAGCCGAGCCCCAGGCCAACGGCACGTACGTGCTGCGCCGGCTGCCTGCCAACGGTTCGGCCATGGAACTGGGCGCCACCCGCATCGAGGCACAGCGGCTCGGGGCGACCACCGAGCAGAGCAATTCCTACACGACGGGGGCGGTCACCATCAGCAAGGGCGAGCACTCCCTGCGCGAAACGCCGCAGTCGGTGACGGTGATCACCCGCAAGATGCTCGATGACCAGAACCTCAATACCATCGAACAAGTCATGGAGAAGACGCCTGGCATTACCGTCTACGACTCGACCATGGGCGGCAAGTATTTCTACTCCCGCGGGTTCCGCATGTCTGGCCAGTATCAATACGACGGCGTTCCGCTGGACATGGGCAACAGCTATGTCCAGGCCGACAGTTTCAGCAGCGACATGGCTTATTACGACCGTGTCGAAGTCCTGCGTGGCGCCGCCGGGATGATGAAGGGGGCAGGCGGCACATCCGGCGGCGTCAACTTCGTGCGTAAACGCGGCCAGACCACGGCGCAGACCGAACTCAGCCTGTCCGGTGGCACCTGGGACAACTACCGTGGGCAAGTCGATACCGGTGGCCCGTTGAATGATTCCGGCACCGTGCGGGGCAGGGCGGTGATCGCCGAGCAGAGCCGGCATTATTTCTACGACGATGCCCGGCGCAAGGACCAGATCTACTACGGCGCCCTGGACTTCGACCTGTCGCCCGACACGACGCTCGGCCTTGGCGTTGCCTATGAAGACGTCGACGCAAGCCCCTGCTGGGGCGGGCTGCCGCGCTACCGGGACGGCAGCGACCTGAAACTCAGCCGCTCCACCTGCCTGGACCCGTCGTGGAACACCTGGCGTAGCCAGCGGACCACGGTGTTCGGTGATATCGCCCATCACCTCAATGACGATTGGGCCGTGAAGGTCGCCGGGGTCTATACGAAAAATACCCAGGACATCAAATACGCCTTTGCATCGGGCTCGGTGGCGCCCGGCACCTCGACCACCAACATGCTGGGCAGCATGTACGATTATGACCAGGTCGATTACGGCCTCGATGCCTACCTGGACGGCAAGTTCGACGCCCTGGGGCAACAACATGAGTTGATCGTCGGTTTCAACGCCAGCCGCTCGGACAAGGATGACTTCTTCTCGGTGGCACTGCTGCCGCAGAAGCAGAATGTGTTCGAGCCGGATCGGCATATTCCCGAACCGGACGACAGTTACTTCATCGAAAACTCGACACGCGGTGGGCCGGTCAAGACCCTGACCGAGCAACACGGCATGTATTCGACCCTGCGGCTGAAACTGGCGGACCCGTTGACGTTTGTCGTCGGCAGCCGGGTGAGCTGGTACAGCTCCAAGACCGATTCGGAGTTCCTCACCGGCGGTTCGGAGCACGCCAAGAGCACGGAGACGGGCCAAGTCACGCCGTTTACCGCCGTGTTGCTGGACCTCAACGAGCACCTGACGGCCTATGCCAGCTATTCGGATATCTTCACGCCCCAGGGCAACTATCGCTCCGAAAGCGGCTCGGCACTCAAGCCCCTGGTGGGCGAGAGTTATGAGCTGGGGATCAAGGGCGAGTGGTTCGAGGGACGCCTGAACAGTGCCTTCAACCTGTTCCGCACGGTGCAGAAAGATCAGGCCCAGACGGACTACGCCTCCAGCTGTGCGTCCTCGGACGGTTATTGCTATGAGAACGCCGGCAAGGTGCGCGCCCAGGGTTTCGAAGCCGAGATCAGCGGTGAAGTCATCGAGCGCCTGCAATTGCTGGCCGGCTACACCTACACCCAGACCAAGACCCTCGACGACATTGATACCAGCCTCAACGGCGGCTCGTTCAACAGCTACGTGCCGCGCCATGTGCTGCGCCTGTGGGGCGATTATGCCCTCGGCGGGGCGTTGGAACGGTTCAGTGTCGGCGCCGGGGTCAATGCCCAAAGCGACAACTTCCGTGTATCGCCGGTCAGCGGCGAGAAGATCACCCAGGCCGGTTATGCGGTGTGGAACGGTCGCGTTGGCTACCGCATCGATGACACCTGGTCGGTGGCCCTCAATGGCAACAACCTGTTCGACAAGCGCTACTACACCACCATCGGCACCGAGAGCTTCGGTAACTATTACGGTGAGCCGCGCAACTTCACCATGACGATGAAGGCGCGCTTCTGAGGCGGTGGCGAGGGCGCCAGTGCCCTCGCCACGGTTCTGCCCTCAGTTGGTATCCAGGTCCACGTTCTTGGTTTCCCGCAGGCAGATCATGCCCACCACCAGGCTCACCCCGGTGATCACCACCGGGTACCACAGCCCATAGAAGATATCCCCGGTATAGACCACCAGGGCAAACGACACGGTGGGCAGGAAACCGCCGAACCAGCCGTTGCCGATGTGGTAGGGCAGGGACATGGAGGTGTAGCGAATGCGGGTCGGGAACAGTTCGACCATCAACGCCGCCAGCGGCCCGTAGCACATCGCCGAGATGATGATCAGCGCGACGATCAAGGCCACGATCATCGGGCGGTTGATCTGCTGCGCATCGGCCTGTTGCGGGTAGCCGGCCAGGGTCACCGCACCGCGCAGGGCCGCCTCGTCGTAGCCTTCGAGTTTCACGTCACCGACGCTGATCTGCACCGTGCTGCCGACCGGGGCCGCGACGCTGCTGTAGGGCAGGCCTTGCTTGACCAGGAAGGTCTTGACCTTGTCGCAAGGGCTGTCGAAACGCGCCTTGCCCACCGGGTCGAACTGGAAGGTGCAGGTGGCCGGATCGGCGATCACGGTGATGGGTGCCTGGCGGCTCGCCAGGTCGATGGCCGGGTTGGCGTAGTGGGCCAAGGTCTTGAAGATCGGGAAGTACAGGGCCGTCGCCAGCAGCAGGCCGATCATCAGCACCGGTTTGCGCCCGACCTTGTCCGACAGCCAGCCGAAAAAGATGAAGAACGGTGCGCCGATCACCACGCTGACAATCAGCAGGCTATTGGCGAGGGCCGGGTCCATCTTGAGGAATTGGGTGAGGAAAAACAGCACATAGAATTGCGCGGCGTAGAAGGTCACCGCTTGCCCGGCGTTGATGCTGAACAGGGCGATCAGCACCACCTTGAGGTTTTCCCATTTGCCGAAGGATTCGCGGATCGGCGCCTTGCAGCACTTGCCTTCTTCTTTCATTTTCAGGAAGGCCGGCGACTCATGCAGGCTCAGGCGAATCCAGGTGGAGATGCCCAGCAGCAGGATCGACAGCAGGAAAGGAATGCGCCAGCCCCAGACTTCGAACTGATCACCGGTGAAGTAGCGGCAACCCAAAACCACCAGCAGCGACAGCAGCAGCCCGAGGGTGGCCGTGGACTGAATCCAACTGGTATGAAAACCGCGCTTGCCCATTGGCGCATGCTCGGCAACATAAGTCGCCGCGCCACCGTACTCACCGCCCAGGGCCAGGCCCTGGAGCATGCGCAACACCACCAGGATGATCGGCGCGGCGATGCCGATGCTGGCGTAGTTGGGCAGCAGGCCGACGCAGAAGGTCGCCAGGCCCATGAGCACGATGGTGGCCAGGAACGTGTACTTGCGCCCGATCATGTCCCCCAACCGACCGAACACCAGGGCCCCGAACGGCCGCACGATGAAACCGGCGGCGAAGGCCATCAGGGCGAAAATGAACGCGGTGGTGTCGTTGACCCCGGCAAAGAACTGCTTGCTGATCACCGCCGCCAGGGCGCCGTAGAGGAAAAAGTCGTACCACTCGAACACCGTCCCCAGGGACGAGGCGAAGATGACTTTCTGGGTTTCCTGGCTGGTGCCGGCGCTGCGCGTGGCTTCCAGGGGCTGAACATGCTCGGACATAGCGGTATCCCTCACAGTGATTGTTTTTGTTGTTCCACTGCGACGCCGAATGGGGCGTCTCCTGATTTGACACGTTCCTTTTGCTTGCACATTTCCCTGTGGGAGCGGGCTTGCTCGCGAAGGCGGTGTGTCAGCTAACGATGATGTCGACTGGCACACC
>NZ_JABWRA010000069.1:0-25855 GCF_014268705.1 Pseudomonas sp. SWRI179
GGCGATGGGCAATCTGGTTGGCGCGTGCATTGAGTTGCGCGTAGCTCAGCTGCGCCTCGCCAGCCACCACCGCCACAGCGTCCGGGCAGGCCGCGACCCGCGCCTCGAACAGGCCGTGCAGGGTCAGGCCCTGCGGATAATCGACCGCCGTGCTGTTGAGCGTTTCCAGCAGATGCTGGCGCTCGGTGTCAGCCAGCAGCGGAATCTGCGCCACCAGGGTCTGCTCATCAGCCACCATGGCCCGCAGCACGCCCTCCAGGTAACCGAGGTAGCGCTCCGCCGTGGCAGGGTCGAACAGCGCCGTGGCGTATTCCAGCGAACCGAACAGGCGCCCATCGATCAGGGCCATGTCCAGCAACACGTCGAACTTCGCGGTGCGGCTGGTCACGCCCAGCCCTTGCAGCGACATATCGCCCAGTTCCAACCCCGTGGCTTCGCTGTTCTGCCAGGACAGCATGGCCTGGAACACCGGGCTATGGGACAGGCTGCGCAAGGGCCGGACCACTTCCACCACCTGCTCGAACGGCAGGTCCTGGTGCGCCTGGGCGTCCAGGGTCCGAGCCTTCACCTGTTGCAACAAGGCTTGCACTGTCAGTCCGTCCGCCACATCGACGCGCAGCGCCAGCGTGTTGACGAACAGGCCGATCAAACTCTCGACTTCCGCTTGCACGCGGTTCGCCACCGGCGTGCCGATGACCACGTCGTGCTGGCCGGACAGGCGACTGAGCACCGTGGCCCAGGCGGCCATGACTGTCATGAACAAGGTGGCGCCATGGCGTTGGCTCAACGCCTGGAGGCCTTGGGTCAGGGTTTCGTCGAGGACGATCCCCACCGCCGCGCCGGCGTGATCTTGCTGCGCGGGCCGTGGCCGATCGGTGGGCAACGTCAACAAGGCTGGTGCGTCGGCCAGGGTCTGCCGCCAGAAATGTTCCTGTTCGGCCAGGACCTCCCCGGTGAGCCAGCGCCGCTGCCAAAGGGCATAGTCGGCGTACTGAATCGGCAACACCGGCAATGGATCGTCCTGCCCCTGACGGAACGCTTCGTACAGCACGCCCAATTCATGGGTCAGCAGATCGGCGGACCAGCCATCGGAGACGATATGGTGCAGGGTCACCAACAGCGCGTGATCATCCTCTGCCATCCGCACCAGTCGGCCGCGTACCAGCGGGCCGTGGGCCAGGTCGAAGGCCTGGCGAGCCTCCTCCTCGGCCAGGGCCAGCAGCTCGTTTTCGGCGTCCGCGTGCCCTGCCAAGGCCTGCAACCGCAACGCAAAACCGACATCGGCCGGGGCAATGCGCTGTTCCACGTCCTGCCCCTGCGCCTGTACAAACGTGGTACGCAAGGCCTCGTGGCGGGCGACGATACGATCCAGTGCGCGGGTGAGCGCCGACGTATCCAGCGCGCCACGCAGGCGCAGGCCAGTGGGGATGTGATAGGCCGCACTGGTGCCGTCCAGTTGCGCCAGGAACCAGAGGCGCTGCTGGGCGAACGACAACGGCAACGCCTGCTCGCGGGACACCGGCACGATACCGGGCCGGGTGCTGCGCGCCGCCTGGGAAAGCACCTGGGCCAGCGCGCTCAATTGGGGTTGGGCAAAGACATCGCTCAGGTTCAGCTCCATGCCCAATTGCGCGCGTACCTGGGCGATCAAGCGCATGACCAACAAGGAATGCCCCCCCAGTTCGAAGAAGTGATCGTGACGGCCCACCGACTCGACCTTGAGCAGGGTCTGCCAGATCTGCGTCAGGACGATTTCCGTGTGGCCTTGCGGCGCTTCATGGGTGCGGCTGGCGTACGCCTCGGCATCGGGCATCGGCAAGGCCTGGCGGTCGAGCTTGCGGTTCGGCGTCAGCGGCAGCGCGGTCAAACTGACGAACGCGCCGGGCAGCATGTATTCGGCCAATTGCGTCGACAACTGCGCACGCAAGGTCGCCGCGTCCAAGCGCGTCCCGGCCTGCGGCACCACGTAGGCCACCAGGCGTTTGTCGCCCGGGGTGTCTTCGCGCACGATCACCGCCGCCTCCTTGACCCCGGCACAGTCGCCCAGCCGGGCCTCGATCTCGCCCAGTTCGATACGGAAACCGCGCACCTTGACCTGGAAATCGTTGCGCCCCAGGTATTCAAGGCGTCCGTCCGGACGATAACGGGCCAGGTCACCGGTCTTGTACATGCGCGCATCGGGCTGATCGCTGAACGGGTCGGCCAGGAAGCGTTCGGCGTTGATGGCGTCCAGGTTCAGGTAACCACGCGCCACACCGTCGCCACCGATGAAGATTTCCCCCGCGACCCCGAACGGCACCGGCTGGCGGTGCCCATCGAGCAGGTAGATACGGGTGTTGGCCATCGGCCTGCCGATGCTGGCATTGCCGAGGATGCCATCGACCGCGTCATGCTCCATGTAGGCGGCCGTGCAGGACACGGTGGCCTCGGTCGGGCCATAGGTGTTGACCAATCGGATATGGGCGGGACGCACCGCGTCCCACATCTGCAATTTCTGCGTCGACAAGGCGTCACCGGTGACGTTGATCAGCCGCACGTCGCGCAAATGGTCCCGTGCCTGGGCCGGCGTGCCGTGCCACTCGGCCGCGAGGGTATGCCAATGGGCCGCCGTCAGGTGCAGGAAGGTCGGTCGAATATCGCCATTGTGCTGCAACTCGGCACTGCCAAACAGCTGCCGGGTGGGCGCCAGGGTGGCGCCGGCCAACAACGCCGGGAAGATCTCCTCCACCGACAGGTCGAAGTTCAGGGTGTTCTGCTGCAGTACCGTGTCTGCCGGCGTCAGGCCGAACAAACGGATCGCATCGAGGCAATAGTTGACCAGGCCCCGGTGTTCGATCATCACCCCTTTGGGATGGCCAGTGGAACCGGAGGTGTAGATGACGTAGGCCAGGTGGCGCACGCCCAGGGAGGCAACGAGCGGATTGTCGTCACGACCGCCGGCAATCCCGCAACGCACGCGCTCGGCACGGTCGAGCAGCACCACCGGCACCGTCAACGCTGGCAGGCGACCGAGCAGCTCATCTTGGCCCAGCAACGCCACCGGGGCGCTGTCGGCGAGCATGTAGGCCAAGCGTTCGGCCGGAAACGCTGGGTCGAGCGGCACGTAACCGGCACCGGCCTTGAGAATGGCCAACAGGCCGATGAGCATCTCGACGCCGCGTTCGACACAGATCGCCACCCGGTCATCCGGGCGGATGCCCTGCTCGATCAGGTGGTGGGCGACCTGGTTGGCCTGGCGGTTCAGTTCGGCGTAGCTCAGGCGTTCATCACCGAACACAACGGCGATAGCGTCTGGCTGAGCCGCGACTTGGGCCTCGAACAACTGGTGGGTCGTCTGCTCACGTGGGTACGCGGCCTGGGTAGCGTTCAGGCCCACCAGCAAATGCTCGCGTTCGGCGTTGTCCAACAGCGCGATCCGTTCGACCGGGGCCTGGTCACTGGTGACCATGGCCCGCAACAAGCGCTCGAAGTAGCCGAGGTAACGTTGCACCGTGGGCTCGTCGAACAACGCCGTGGCGTATTCGAGGGCGCCAAACAGCTGCCCTTGGACCTCGCCCAGTTCCAGGGACAGGTCGAATTTGGCGACGGTGCTCGCCGCCCCCAGGCCTTCGAGTTTCAAGTCCCCCAGCACCAGTTCGGTGTTGTCATGGGTCTGCCACGACAGCATGGCCTGGAACAACGGGCTGTGGGCCAGGCTGCGCACCGGCTTGACCACTTCCACCACTTGTTCGAACGGCAGGTCCTGATGCGCCTGGGCGCCGAGGGCCTGGGCCTTGACCCGGGCCAGCAAGGTGGCCACGGTCGGCGCCCCCGAGAGATCGATGCGCACGGCCAAGGTGTTGACGAAGAAGCCGATCAATCCTTCGACTTCCGAGCGCGTGCGGTTGGCCACCGGCGAGCCGATGACCACTTCATCCTGGCCTGAAAGCCGGCTCAGCAACGCGCCCCAGGCCGCCATCAAGGTCATGTACAACGTGACGCCGTGGCGCTGGCTCAGGGCCTTGAGGCCCGCGGTCAGGTCAGCGTCGAACACCACCGGCAACGCCGCCCCGGCATAGTCCTGTTGCCCAGGACGCGCACGGTCGGTGGGCAGCATCAACAACGCCGGCGCATCGGCCAGGGTTTGCCGCCAGTAATCGCTCTGGGCTTGCAGCACCTCGCCGCTCAACCAGCGACGTTGCCAGACCGCGTAGTCGCCGTACTGCACCGCCAGGGCCGGCAGCGGATCGTCCAAGTCATGACGGAACGCCTCATAGAGCGCCGCCAGTTCCTTGATCAATACGCCAATGGACCAGCCATCCGAAACGATGTGGTGCATGGTCACCAGCAGCACATGGTCTTCGCTGCCGAGGCGGATCAGGCGGCCGCGGATCAATGGGCCCTGTTCCAGGCTAAAGGTGTCGGCGGCTTCCAGGGCCGCCAGCGCGTGCAGTTGGCCCTCGGCGTCGGCCTGGCCGCCAAGGTCATGGTGCAGCAGCGCGAAACCAACGTCGGCGGGCGCGATGCACTGCCGAGGTTCCTGGCCCCAGGCCTGAACGAAGGTGGTCCGCAGGGCCTCGTGACGGGCCACGATGCGGTCCAGTGCTCGTTGCAAGGCGGGGCGATCCAGCTCGCCGCGCAGGCGCAGCCCGGCGGGCATGTGGTAGGCGGCGCTGGCCCCTTCCATCTGCGCCAGGAACCACAGGCGCTGCTGGGCGAACGACAGGGGCAGGTCGTCTCCACGAGAAACCCGGACGATCTCCGGCAACGTACTGCGCCCGGCCCGGGCCACGGCTTGTGCCAAGCCCATGAGCTGGGGCTGGGCGAACAGCTCCGTCAGGCCCAACTCCACACCCAGGCGCAGGCGCACCTGGGAAATCAATTGAATCGCCAACAACGAGTGGCCACCCAGCTCGAAGAACTGGTCATGGCGCCCGACCTGTTGCAGGCCCAGCAGCTCTTGCCAGATCTGCGCCAGGGTGGTTTCGACCTCGCCTTGCGGGGCTTCGTAGCCTCGGGTGGTCAGCGCGTCGAGGTCCGGTGCCGGCAAGGCCTTGCGGTCGAGTTTGCCGTTCGGCGTCAGTGGCAAGGCATCCAGGCGCACGTAGGCGGCGGGCACCATATAGGCCGGCAACTGCGCTTGCAGGTGCGTGCGCAGGGTTTCGATGTCGACGGCTTCGTCCGGTGAGTGCTGGGTGAAATAGGCCACCAGGCGCTTGTCGCCCGGTATGTCTTCGCGGGCCAGAACCACGGTTTCTTTCAGCGTTTCGTGGCGGGCGAGCTTGGCTTCGATCTCCCCCAGTTCGATGCGGAAACCACGGATCTTGACTTGGTCGTCGTTGCGACCCAGGTATTCGATGTTGCCGTCCAGCAGGTAGCGGCCCAGGTCGCCAGTACGATACATGCGGGCGTTTGGAGCCGTGCTGAACGGATTTTTCAGGAAGCGTTCAGCCGTCAGGTCATCGCGGTTCAGATAACCGCGAGCGACCCCGGCGCCACCGATGTAGATTTCGCCCGGTACGCCCAGTGGCACCGGTTGTTTGTGTTCATCCAGCAGATAAAACTGGGTGTTCGCTATCGGTTTACCAATGTGTGCGGCAAACCCGTCTTCACGGGCCATCGACACCCAACTCGAATACGTCGTGGTTTCCGAAGGTCCGTAGAGGTTGCACAGGCGCTTGACCTGGGTCTGCTCGAACAACGCCTCAACCAGGCTGCGCTTGAGCGCTTCACCGGCGACGTTGACTGTGTCGACGCCCTCGCCTACACCGCCCGATTCCAGCAACGCCTTGAGCGCCGACGGCACGGTATTGATCAGCGTGATGTCGTGCTCACCCTGCTGCAGTTCCAGCACATTAGTGACCACGTCGATGCTGCCGCCAGACGTCAGCGGCGCGAAACACTCGTAGACCGCCAAGTCGAAGTTCAGCGAAGTCGAGAACAGGGTTTTAGCCAAGGTCTGCGAATCGAACGAACGATGGGCCCAGGTCAGGAAGTTCACCGTGTTGCGGTGTTCGATCATCACGCCCTTGGGCAGGCCGGTCGAACCCGAGGTGTAGATCACGTAGGCCAGGTGCGACGAGCTCAGGCCTGGCACCTGCGGATTGGGCGCAGCCTCGTCCTGCCAGACACCCTTGTCGAGGTCGATCACTGGCACCGACGTCTCGCCCAACAGGTGGCGAGTGCTGCCTTGAACCAGGATCGCCGCCGGGGCACTGTCTTGCAGCATGTAGGCGATCCGATCCAGCGGATACGCCGGGTCCAACGGCACATAGCCGCCGCCGGCCTTGAGGATCGCCAGCAAGCCCACCACCATATCGACGCCGCGCTCGACACAGATCGCCACCCGAGCATCGGGCTGCACGCCCTGCTTGCGCAGGTAATGGGCCAAGCGATTGGCGAGGCCGTTGAGCTCGCGATAATTGAGCTGTTGCCGGCCGTGACGCACCGCCACGGCATCCGGCGTGCGCTGCACCTGCTCCTCGAACAACCCGTGGAGGGTCTGCTCCCGGGGGTATTCGGCCTGGGTGGCATTGAAGTCCACCAGCAACCGTTCGCGCTCGGCCGCCGGCACGATCGACAGTTCCCGCAACGCCAGGTCTGGCGTGTGCTCCAACGCGGCCACCAGGCTGTCCAGTGCCGTGTGCATATACCCGCAGACACGCTGGGCCCCCACTTCGGCCACGGCCTGGGCGGTGAGCCGGAAACCTTCGCCCAGGTCGTCCACGTTAAGGCACAACGGATAGTTGGTGCGCTCTTCCATGCTCAGGGTCTGGATCCCGTGCCAGGCCGAGATGGCCGAGCCGGATACGGCTTCAACGGCACTGTGGCGATAGTTCAGCAATGTGCTGAACAACGGCAGCGAGGCCGGTACGCCGCTGCAACGCTGCGCCAGGGACAACGAGGCGTGCTCGTGTCCGAGCAAGGCCGACAACCGGCCATGGGTCGCCCTGACTCCGGCGCGGGCGCCTTGGACGCCGACACTGACGCGCAATGGCAGCGTGTTGATGAACATGCCCAGGGCCCGATCGGCCCCGTCGCCGCCCTGCATCCGCCCCATCAGCACGGTGCCGAACACGACCTCTTCACGGCCCGAAACCCGCCCGACCACATGCCCCCAGGCCAAATGGACCAGGCTCGCCGCACTCACGCCGAGTTGACGGGCCTGGGTCCGCAGGCGCCGGGCCAGCGTGGCATCCACGTCCTGATGGGCTTCTTCGATGCCGCTGCCGTCGCCCTGCACATCCTGTAGACCGAACGGCAGCGTCGGTTCATCAATATCGCCGAGCATCTCGCGGAAAAACCCTTCGTGCTGCTCACGACTGACCCCAAGCCGCGCCTGGGCCACATGGTTGCGATACGGCACGGCGGGCGAAAGCAAGTGTGCCTGGTCCAAGAGGCTGGCTTGCATCTCATGCACCACGACTTCCAGCGCCGTGTGGTCCAGCGCCATGTGATGGAACAACAGCATGCCGACCCAGCGCTGATTCGCCACGTCCTGGGCATAGGCCAGGCGCATCAACGGAGCCTGGGCGATGTCGAGGCGGTAATGCCGCGGATCGAATCGCCCGTGCAGTTGCTGCACCACATCGCCCCCCGCCGGGTCCACCTCGACCTCTTCCAGGCCCAGGGTCGCGTGGCGCCAGACCACTTGCACCGGTGCCGCCAGGCCTTGCCAGACCATGCTGGTACGCAGGATATCGTTACGCGACACCACGCTCTGCAAGGCGTGGGCAAAGGCTTGCAGCCGTTCGCGGGTGTCAAAGCCGAACAGCACCTGCAACACGTAGGGGTCGCCCTGCTCCGCGGCGAGGTGGTGGTAGAGAATCCCTTCCTGCAACGGCGCCAGGGCGTAGATGTCTTGCACATTCGCCACGCCACCCGGCACGGTGGCCACGATCCGGTCGATGGCGTCCTGGTCCAGATCGGCCAGGGGCAGCATGTCCGGGGTGATGCGGGTACAGCCATCCGCAATCGTGTTGGCCGGCACCACAATGTCCCTGACGCCGCCAACAGCGGCGGCCAACGCGCTCAACGTCGGTTGCCCGAACAGCACCCGCACATCGGCGGCCAGGTCGACCTGGCGCATGCGCTCGATCAGTTTCACCGCCAACAGCGAATGGCCGCCCAACTCGAAGAAGTTATCGTGACGGCCGACCTGTTCGAGTTTGAGCAAGTCCTGCCAGATGCGGGCGATGGCTGTCTCGACCTCGCCTTGCGGGGCTTCGTATCCACGGCTGATCACGGCCGACTGATCCGGTGCCGGCAAGGCCTTGCGGTCGAGCTTGCCGTTGGTGGTCAGCGGGAACGCCTCGAGGACCACGAAGGCGCTGGGCACCATGTAGTCCGCCAGCGAAACCAGCAATTGCTTGCGCAGGTCGACAGCCGAGAGCGAGGCACTTTTCGCGGCAATCAGGTAAGCCACCAGGCGCTTGTCGCCTGGCTCGTCTTCACGGGCAATCACCACCGCCTCGCTGACCCCTTCGCAGGCCGCCAGCGTCGCTTCGATCTCGCCCAATTCGATACGGAAACCGCGGATCTTCACCTGATCATCGTTGCGGCCCAAGTACTCGATGCTGCCGTCCGCCAGCCAGCGACCGAGGTCGCCCGTCTTGTACATTCTCGCGTTCGCCTCGGGGCTGAACGGGTTGTCGAGGAAACGCTCGGCGGTCAGTTCGTCACGGTTCAAGTAACCGCGACTGACACCCGCGCCGCCCACGTACATTTCGCCGACCACCCCCACCGGTACCGGCTCGCGCTGGGCGTCGAGCACGTACAGTTGCAGGTCGGGGATGCGTTTGCCGATCGGGCTGACGCCGGCCAACTGGGCGTCAGCCGCTTCAAGGGGGCGATAGGTCACGTGCACCGTCGTTTCGGTGATGCCGTACATGTTCACCAATTGCGTCCCAGCATTGGCGACACGGGCATACCAGGGCTTGAGCATCCCGGTTTCCAGCGCTTCACCGCCAAAGATCACCTGGCGCAGGCTGTGGCGCAGCTCGCTTTCGCCCTGGGCCGCGATCAACTGCCGGAAGGCGCTTGGCGTCTGGTTCAGCACGGTCACACCGGCCTCGCACAGCAACGCATAACAGTCTTGCGGAGAGCGACTGACCAGTTGCGGCACCACCAACAGGCGACCGCCGTGGGTCAAGGCGCCCCAGATTTCCCAGACCGAGAAGTCGAAGGCAAAGGAATGGAACAGCGCCCACACGTCCTGCGGGCCAAACTCGAACCACGGTTGGGTCGCCGAAAACAGCCGGGCGACATTGCGGTGCTCGACCATCACGCCCTTGGGCAATCCGGTCGAACCCGAGGTGTAGATCACATAGGCCAGGTGATGGGCACCCAGGCCAGGCACTTGCGGGTTGGCGACGGATTCGTCCTGCCAGCCGCCGTCATCGAGTTGCAGCACCGGCACCGAGACGCCAGCCAACAGCAGGTGCGTAGCGGCTTGGGCCAACAGCGCAACCGGCGTACTGTCACGCAGCATGTAGCCGATGCGTTCCGCCGGATAGGCCGGGTCCACCGGCACATAACCAGCGCCGGACTTCAAGATGCCCAGCAGGCCGACGATCATGTCCAGGCCGCGCTCGACACAGATCGCCACCCGGTCATCCGGACGAATACCCAGCGCCAGCAGGCGATGAGCGACCTGGTTGGCCCGGGCGTTGAGCTCGCCGTAAGTCAGTGCCTGATCCTCGAACATCACCGCCAACGCGTCGGGTTGCGTCGCGACCTGGGCCTCGAACTGGCGATGGATCAGCGCGTCATGGGCATACGTCGCCTCTGTTGTATTCCAGCCTTCGAGCATTGCTCGGCGCTCGGCCGCTGGCAGAATCTGCAACCCGCTCAATGGGGCCAAGGGAGACTGCTCCAGCGCCTGCACCAGGTTTTCCACGACGAATTGCACGTAGCCGCACACACGCTCGGCGCCAATCGGCGCCTGAGCCATGACCGTCAGGTTGAAGCCCTCGCCCAAGTCATCCACCGACAACGTCAGCGGATAGTTGGTGCGTTCTTCACCTTCCAAGGTCTGGATACCGTCCCAGGCGGCAATGGCCTCGCTGGAAGCCGTCTGCGCACCGAGGTGGCGATAGTTGAGCAGCGCGCTGAACAGCGGCACCGGCGCGGCCACCCCACTGCAGCGTTGCGCCAATACCAGCGAGGCATGCTCGTGCCCCAGCAACGCGGTCAAGCTCGCGTGGGTCGCCTTGACGGCGGCGCGCACACCGTGTGCGCCCAGGCTCACCCGCAGCGGCAAGGTGTTGATGAACATCCCCAGCGCCCGGTCGGCCCCTTCACCGCCCTGCATGCGCCCCAGCAACACGGTGCCGAAGACCACGTCGTCCTGGCCCGAGACTTTGCCCAGCACCTGCGCCCACGCCAGGTGATACAAGCTTGCCGCGCTGACGCCGAGCTGGCGCGCCTGTGTCCGCAGGCGCTCACCCAGCCGGGCATCGACCCGTTGGCGGACTTCCTCGATACCGTGCCCGTCACCTTGCACGTCCTGCAGGCCGAAGGGCAGCGTCGGTTCGGTCACATCCCCCAGCATCTCGTGGAAGAAGGCCTCGTGCTCCTCGCGACTAACCCCCAGCCGCGCCTGTGCCACGTAGTTTCGATACGGCACTGATGCCGCCAATTGTTGCCCCCGCCCGGCCATGTGCGCACCTATTTCCGCGGTGAGCATGCCCAGGGAGGTCGCGTCATCGACCATGTGGTGGAACAGCAGCATGCCGACCCAGCGATTGTTCGCCACGTCCTGGGCATAACCGATCCGCATCATCGGCGCCTGGCGAATGTCCAGGCGATGGTGACGCGGATCCAGGTGTTCGCGCAGTTGCTCGGCGATATCCCCCGCCGCCGCGTCCAGGGCAACTTCATCGAGGCCCAGTTGCGCCTCGCGCCAGACTACCTGGACCGGTTCCTCCAGGCCTTCCCAGACCACCCCGGTGCGCAGGATGTCATGCCGGGACACCACGCTTTGCAGGGCCTCGGCGAAAAGGTCCAAGTGGGCGCGGCTGTCGAAAGCGAACAGCACGTATTGCAGATAGGGGTCGCCTTTGGCGGCCGCGAGGTGGTGATACAAGATCCCCTCCTGCAGCGGCGCCAGGGCGTAGATGTCCTGCACATTGCCCACGCCACCCGGCACTGTCGCCACGACGCGGTCGATCTCGTCCTGGCTCAACGCGGCCAGGGGCAACAGGTCCGGCGTGATCCGCGAACAGTCGCCCGGGATCAGGTTGGCCGGCACCTGGACTTCCTGGCTGCCACCCACCGCACTGGCCAGCGCCGCCAGCGTCGGCTGGCCGAACAGCACGCGTACGTCAGCGGCCAGGCCGAGCTGACGCATGCGCTCGATCAGTTTCACTGCCAGTAACGAGTGACCACCCATTTCAAAGAAATGATCGTGGCGGCCGACCCGCTCCACGTGTAGCAGGTCCTGCCAGATAGCGGCAATCGCGATCTCGACCTCGCCCTGAGGGGCCTCGTATTCACGGGTCACTACCGACGACTGGTCCGGCACCGGCAAGGCCTTGCGGTCCAGCTTGCCATTGGTGGTCAACGGGAACACCGTCAACATCACGAATGCGCTGGGCACCATGTATTCGGCCAGCGAACCGAGCAATTCATCGCGCAGTTCGGCGGCCGACGGCGACTCGCCCTCCTCGGCAATCACATAGGCCACCAGGCGCTGGTCGCCCGGCGTATCCTGGCGCGCCACCACCACGGCTTCTCGCACACCGTTGCACGCGGCCAACTTGGCTTCGATCTCGCCCAATTCGATACGGAAACCGCGGATCTTCACCTGGTCATCGTTGCGGCCCAAGTACTCGATGCTGCCGTCGGCCAACCAGCGGCCAAGGTCGCCCGTCTTGTACATCCGCGCGTTCGCCTCTGGGCTGAACGGGTTATCGAGGAAACGCTCGGCGGTCAGTTCGTCACGGTTCAAGTAACCGCGACTGACACCCGCGCCGCCCACATACATTTCGCCGACCACCCCCACCGGTACCGGCTCGCGCTGGGCGTCGAGCACGTACAGTTGCAGGTCGGGAATACGCTTGCCGATCGGGCTGACACCGGCCAACTGCGCGTCGGCCGCATCGAGCGGACGGTACGTCACGTGCACCGTCGTTTCGGTGATGCCGTACATATTGACCAGTTGCGTCCGGGCATTGCCCTCGCGGGCATACCACGGTTTGAGAATGCCGGTTTCCAGGGCCTCGCCGCCAAAGATCACCTGCCGCAGGTGGTGGCTCAGGTCGCTTTCGCCTTGAGCGGCAATCAACTGGCGGAAGGCACTCGGCGTCTGGTTGAGAATGGTCACGCCCGCTTCGCACAACAAGGCATAGCAGTATTGCGGAGAACGACTGACCAGTTGCGGCACTACCAACAGGCGACCGCCGTGGGTCAAGGCGCCCCAGATTTCCCAGACCGAGAAGTCGAAGGCGAAGGAATGGAACAACGCCCACACGTCTTGCGGGCCAAACTCGAACCACGGTTGGGTCGCCGAAAACAGCCGTATGACGTTGCGGTGCTCGACCATCACGCCCTTGGGCAGGCCGGTGGAACCCGAGGTGTAGATCACGTAGGCCAGGTGGCTGGCGTCCAGGCCCGCCACGTCGGGATTGTGCCGCGGCTGCTGGCTCATTTCGCCGGCATTGGCCGGGTCGAGCAGCAAGGTGGGCACCGGCAATACCGGCAGGCTGTCGCGCCATTGCGGCTGGGTCACCATCGCCACGGGGCCGCTGTCATCCAGCATGTAGGCGATGCGCTCGGGTGGATAAGCCGGGTCCAGCGGTACATAGCCCGCACCGGCCTTGAGGATACCCAGCAGGCCAACGATCATGTCCAGACCGCGCTCGACACAAATCGCCACGCGGTCATCCGGACGAACACCCTCGGCCACCAGGCAGTGGGCCAGTTGGTTGGCGCGGGCATTGAGCTCGCCGTAGGTCAGTGCCTGGCCTTCATGCACGACGGCCACGGCGTCGGGTTGAGACGCGGCCCAGCCCTCGACTTGCCGATGGATCAGGGCATCGTCGGCATACGCGGCATCGGTGGCGTTCCAGGTTTCCAGCAACTGCCGGCGCTCGGCCGGTGGCAGGATCGCCAAGGCGTGCAGCGGAGTTTGCGGTGCCTGCTCCAGGGCCACGACCAGGTTTTCCAAAGCCACCTGCATGTAATCGCAAATACGTTGCGCACCGATGGCCGTGTCGACCATCGCGGTGAGGAAGAAGCCGTCACCCAAGTCATCGACATTGAGGGTCAACGGATAGTTGGTCCGCTCATCACCACCCAGTGCGTTGATCCCGCGCCACGCCGACAGGGCGTCCTGGGTCACCTGGACCGCACTGTGGCGGTAGTTGAGCAAGGCGCTGAACAGCGGCGTCGGCGCGACCACGCCACTGCATCGTTGCGCCAGGGCCAGCGACGCATGTTCGTGGCCGAGCAACGCACTCAGTCGCCCATGAGTGGCCTTGACGCCGCTGCGCACGTCCTGGGCGCCCACGTCCACCCGCAACGGCAGGGTGTTGATGAACATGCCCAGGGCACGGTCGGCGCCGTCGCCACCCTGCATCCGGCCTAGCAGGACCGTACCGAACACCACCTCCTGCTTGCCGGAGACCTTGCCCAACACCTGGGCCCAGGCCAAGTGCACCAGGCTGGCGGCACTCACCCCCAGGTGGCGTGCCTGCGTCCGCAGGCGCCTGGACAACGCCGGGTCCACCGACTGGCGGACTTCATCGATGCCCTGCCCCTCACCCTGCACGTCCTGCAAACCAAAGGGCAGCGTCGGCTCGTCGATATCGCCGAGCATGTCGCGGAAGAATGTTTCGTGTTCCTCTTCGCTGGCCCCCAGGCGGGCCTGGGCCACGTAGTTGCGATAAGGCATCGCTGCGCCCAACTGGCCGTCCTCGCCCAGCAGGTGCAGTTGCATCTCGTGCTGCATCACGTCCAGGGCGGTGTGGTCCAGGGCCAGGTGATGGAACAACAAAATCGCGACCCAACGATCCTGGGCCTCGTCCCGTGCGTAAGCCAGGTGCAACAGCGGCGCCCGGCCCAAATCCAGGCGACTGTGCCGCGCATCGAAACGGCTGGCCAGCTGCATGACAACGTCGCCAGCCGTGGCATCGACAACAATGCATTGCGCTTCCAGCACCGCCTGGCGCCAGACCACTTGCACCGGCTCATCCAACCCTTCCCAGACCACACTGGTGCGCAAGATGTCGTGGCGATCGATCACCACTTGCAGCGCGCCGATGAACGCGTCGAGGCGTTCACGGTTGTCGAAGGCGAACTGGGTTTGCAGCACATAGGGGTCGCCCTGTTCGGCGGCCAAGTGGTGGTACAGAATCCCTTCCTGCAACGGTGCCAGGGGGTAGATGTCCTGCACGTTGCGCGCGCCGCCGGGCACGCTGGCAACGACTTGGTCGATGGCGTCCTGGGACAGATTGACCAGCGGCAACAGCTCGGGGGTGATGCGCTCGCAATCCGAGGGAATCAGGTTCGCCGGCACGCTGACTTCCCTGCCGCTGCCAACCGCCGCGGCCAGCGCGGCCAGGGTCGGCTGGCTGAACAGCACGCGCACGTCGGCACTCAAGCCTGTCTGGCGCATGCGTTCGATCAGCGTCACCGCCAGCAGCGAATGGCCGCCCAGTTCGAAGAAGTGATCGTGACGCCCCACCTGCTCGACCTTGAGTACCTCGGCCCAGATCCGCGCCAACGTCTGCTCCACCTCGCCCTGCGGCGCTTCATATTCGCGAGAGGCATAGGCCTCGGCATCCGGCGCCGGGAGCTCACGGCGATCCAGCTTGCCGTTGGCGGTCAGCGGGAAGGCAGGCAGCACCATGAAGGCGCTGGGCAGCATGTAGTCGGCCAGCACACTCGACAACTGTTCGCGCAAGTCACGCACCGACAAGGTCACGCCCGGTTCGGCAATCACATAACCGACCAGGCGCTTGGGACCGGCATCGTCTTGCCGCGCCAGCACCACCGCGTCTTTCACACCCGGGCATTGGCCCAAGCGGGCTTCGATCTCGCCGAGTTCGATACGGAAACCACGGATCTTCACCTGGTCGTCGTTACGACCCAGGTAATCCACCGCGCCATCCGCGCGCCAGCGGGCCAGGTCACCGGTGCGGTACAGCAACGCATCGGGATCGGCACTGAACGGGTCGGTGACGAATTTTTCGGCGGTCAGCTCAGGGCGATTCAGATACCCTTTCGCCACGCCGTCGCCGCCGATGTACAACTCGCCGGCCACGCCGATGGGCACCGGTTGTTGATTGGCGTCCAGCACATAGACGCGGGTGTTGCCAATCGGACGACCAATCGGGATACCGCCCTCGCCCACCTGCTTGATTTCGTAGGTGGTGGTGAAGGTGGTGGCTTCGGTCGGGCCGTAGCCGTTGAGCAGATGACCCGGTGCGCCTTCCTTCAGGACACGGCCGATCACGGCCGGGTCGAGCACATCGCCACCGACGATCAGGTAGCGCAGTTGGGCGAATACCGGCATCAGTCCGGCGGCGTATTGATGGAACAGGCCAGCGGTCATCCACAGCACGCTGACCGATTGCTCTTGCAGCAAGGCCGCAAAACGTTCTTGCGTCAGCAACACGTCCTGGTCGACCACCACCACGCAACCGCCATTGAGCAACGGCGCCCAGACGTCGAGAGTGCTGGCATCGAACGCCGGATTGGAAGCGAAAGCGACCCGATCCTCAGCGTTGAACCCGGCGTAACCGTTGTTGATCACCAGGCGGTTGATCGCCCGGTGCGGCACCAACACGCCTTTCGGCGTACCGGTGGAACCGGAGGTGTACATGATGTAGGCCGCCGATTCGCTGCTTTGTATCAGCCTCAGGTCGTGATCCGCCTCGTTATCCAGGGCCACGGTGTCCAGGTCCACACGGGCCGTCCCCTCCGGTGCGGTCATCGTGCTCAGCGTCAGAAGCGTCCGGGCACCGCTGTCGCGCACCATGAAGTCCTGCCGTTCCAGCGGTGCGCTGACGTCCAGCGGCACGTAGACCGCGGCGCACTTGAGGACCGCCAGTTGGCTGACCAGCAGCTCGATGGAGCGTTCCAGCACAATCGCTACCCGGTCACCCGGTTGAATTCCCTGGCCAATCAAATGGCGGGTCAGGCAATTGGCCCGGCGGTTCAGCTCGGCGTACGTCAGGCCATGCCCGTTGTGCACGACCGCCGTTGCCTCCGGACGCGCCTTGGCCTGGGCTTCGAACAGGCCATGGACGGTCCTGTCCTGGGGATAGCTGCGGGTGGTGGCGTTGAAATCCACCAGCAATTGCCGACGCTCGGCCGATGGCAGGATCGACAGGCTGTGCAACGGCGCCTGCGGGGCCTGTTCCAACGCCTCGACCAGATGCTCCAGAGCGATATTCATGTAGACACATATGCGCTGCGCACCGATTTGCGGCACCGCCAGCGCCGACAAGTGAAAATCTTCGCCCAGGTCGTCCACCGACAAGGTCAGCGGGTAGTTGGTGCGTTCTTCGTTGCTCAGCAGTTGGATGCCGTCCCAGGCCACCAAGGCTTCGCTCGAGGCAACCCCTGCGGCGCCGTGCCGGTAATTGAGCAAGGCGCTGAACAACGGCAGCGGCGCGGCCACGGCGCTGCAACGCTGGGCCAGGGCCAGCGAGGCGTGTTCGTGCCCCAGAAGACCGGTGAGGCGCGCGTGGGTGGCTTTCACCCCATCACGCACACCTTGGGCCCCAACCTCCACCCGCAACGGCAAGGTGTTGATGAACATACCCAGTGCCCGGTCAGCGCCGTCGCCGCCCTGCATCCGTCCCATCAGCACGGTGCCAAACACCACGTCCTGTTTGCCGGACACCTGCCCTAGCACCTGCGCCCAGGCCAAGTGATGCAAGCTCGCGGCGCTCACGCCCAACTGCCGGGCCTGGGCCCGCAAACGGCGGCTCAACTCGGCAGGCAGGCTCAGCCCGGCCTCTTCGATATCGCTGCCATCGCCACGGACGTCCAGCAGACCGAACGGCAATGTCGGTTCGTCGACATCACTCAACATGTCACGGAAGAACCCTTCGTGCTCCGCGCGACTCACGCCCAAGCGGGCCTGGGCCACGTAATTGCGGAACGGCACCGCTTCGCCCAACTGCTCGGCCTGGCCCAGCAGGTGCGCCTGCATCTCGTGCTGTACCACTTCCAGCGCCGTGTGATCGAGGGCCATGTGATGGAACAGCAGCATCGCCACCCAGCGCTGATTGGCCGGATCGTGGGCATATGCGATGCGCATCAACGGCGCCTGTTGCATGTCCAGGCGGTAATGCAATGTGTCGAATCGCTCGCGCAACTGCTCGGCGACATCGCCCGCCGCCGCGCTCAGCACCAGTTCCTCCACCGCCAGTTGCGCTTTACGCCAGACCACTTGCACCGGCTCGTCCAGGCCTTCCCAGACCACCGAGGTGCGCAGGATGTCATGGCGGTCGATGACGCCTTGCAGGGCCAGGGCAAACGCTTCCAGCCGCTCGCGATCGGCGACGATGAACGTGGCCTGCAACACATAGGGATCGCCCGTGTGCGCGGCGATGTGGTGATAAAGAATGCCCTCCTGCAACGGCGCCAACGGGTAGATATCCTGCACGTTGCGCGCACCGCCCGGCACCGTTTCCACGATGCGATCGATGTCCAGCTGGTCCAGCGCCACCAAGGGCAGCATCGACGGCGTGATCCGGGTACACCCCAGCAAAATGCCGTTTTCCGGCACCACGATCTCGCCGCCACTGCCGACTGCGGCGGCCAGCGCCGCGAGCGTTGGTTGGCTGAACAGCACGCGCACGTCCGCCGACAAGCCGAGTTGGCGCATCCGGCCAATCAGGCTGACGGCCAGCAGCGAATGCCCGCCCAGTTCGAAGAAATGGTCGTGCCGACCCACGCGCTCGACCTTGAGCAGGTCTTGCCAGAGCTGCGCCAGGGTGGTTTCGACTTCGCCTTGCGGGGCTTCGTAGCCTCGGGTGATCAGCGCGTCGAGGTCTGGTGTCGGCAGGGCCTTGCGATCAAGTTTGCCGTTCGGTGTCAGCGGCAGTGCGTCGAGGCGAACGTAGGCAGCGGGTACCATGTAGGCCGGTAACTGCGCTTGCAGATGCGTGCGCAGGGCTTCGATATCCAGCGCTTCAGATGGCGAATTCTGGGTGAAATAGGCGACCAGGCGCTTGTCGCCCGGCACGTCTTCACGGGCCAGGACCACGGCTTCGTTCAAGGCATCGTGTTGAGCGAGCTTGGCTTCGATCTCCCCCAACTCGATGCGGAAACCACGGATCTTGACCTGATCGTCGTTGCGGCCCAGGTATTCGATGTTGCCATCCGGCAGGTACCGGCCCAAGTCGCCAGTACGATACATGCGGGCGTTTGGAGCCAGGCTGAACGGATCTTTCAGGAAGCGCTCGGCCGTGAGATCGTCACGGTTCAGATAACCCCGCGCGACCCCAGCGCCACCGATGTAGATTTCGCCCGGAACGCCCAGTGGCACGGGTTGTTTGTGTTCATCCAGCAGATAGAACTGAGTGTTGGCCACCGGTTTGCCGATGTGTGCGGCAAAGCCGTCTTCGCGGGCCATCGACACCCAACTCGAATACGTCGTGGTTTCCGAAGGGCCGTAGAGGTTGCACAGGCGCTTGACCTGGGTCTGCTCGAACAACGTTTCCACCAGGCTGCGCTTCAAGGCTTCACCGGCCACGTTCACCGTGTCGACGCCCTCGCCCAATCCGCCCGATTCCAGCAACGCCTTGAGCGCCGAGGGCACGGTATTGATCAGGGTGATGTCGTGCTCACCCTGTTGCAGTTCCAGCACATTAGTGACCACATCGATGCTGCCACCCGAGGTCAGCGGCGCGAAGCACTCGTAGACGGCCAGGTCGAAGTTCAACGAAGTCGAGAACAGGGTTTTAGCCAAGGTCTGCGAATCGAACGAACGATGGGCCCAGGTCAGGAAGTTCACCGTGTTGCGGTGTTCGATCATCACGCCCTTGGGCAGGCCGGTCGAACCCGAGGTGTAGATGACATAGGCCAGGTGCGAGGACGTCAGCTCGGCAACCTCGGGATTCTGGACGGATTCGTCCTGCCACAAACCGCTGTCGAGATTGATCACGGCCATCGAGGCATCGCTCAACAGCCCAACCGTAGCGTCCTGCGCCAACACCGCCGCCGGCGCACTGTCTTCGAGCATGTAGGCAATCCGATCCAGCGGATACGCCGGATCCAATGGCACATAACCACCGCCGGCCTTGAGAATCGCCAGCAACCCAACAACCATGTCGATACCGCGCTCGACACAGATCGCCACCCGCGAATCCGGCTCCACGCCCTGCTTGCGCAGGTGATGGGCCAAGCGGTTGGCCCGTTCGTTCAACTCGCGATAAGTCAGGCGCCGCTCGCCACGAACCACCGCCACGGCATCCGGCGTACGCTGGACCTGCGCTTCGAACAACCCATGGATCGTCTGCTTGCGCGGATAGTCAGCCTCGGTGGCGTTGAACGCCACCAACAACTGCTCGAGTTCCGCCGCAGGCAAGATCGACAGACGATACAAGGCTGCCTGGGGCGTCTGTTCCAACGCCTGCACCAGTGTTTCCAGCGCCGTATACATAAAGGCGCAGACCCGTTGCGCGCCGATCTGTGGCGCAACCAGCACGGTCAGGTTGAAACCGTTGCCCAGGTCATCGACGTTCAATGTCAGCGGGTAATTGGTGCGTTCCTCACCGTCCAGTACATGGATCCCCTGCCAGGCGTCCAACGCCTGGGTCGAGGCCGTACCCGTGACGCTGTGGCGATAGTTGAGCAAGGCGCTGAACAGCGGCAACGGCGCCGCCACGCTGCTGCAACGTTGCGCCAGTGCCAGCGAGGCATGTTCATGGCCCAGGAGCTCCGTCAACCGTGCATGGGTCGCCTTGACGCCGGCCCGTACGCCTTGCAGGCCGACATCCACGCGCAACGGCAAGGTGTTGATGAACATGCCCAGTGCGCGATCGGCTCCGTCGCCACCTTGCATGCGGCCCATCAGGACCGTACCGAACACCACGTCCTGCTTGCCGGACACCTTGCCCAGCACCTGTGCCCAGGCCAGGTGCACCAGGCTCGCGGCACTGACCCCAAGCTGACGCGCCTGCGCCCGCAGACGCAGGTCAAGCGCGGCATCTATCGGTTGCCTGGCCTCCTCGATGTCGAGGCCATCGTTCTTCACGTCCTGCAGGTCGAAAGGCAAGGTGGGCTCGTCGATATCGCCAAGCATTCCCCGGAAGAACACTTCATGTTCTTCGCGGCTCACCCCCAACCGCGCCTGCGCCACATAGTTGCGATACGGCACCGCGTCGCTCAGTTGCCCGGCTTCACCCAACAGGTGTGCCTGCATTTCCTGCTGCACCACCTCCATGGCCGTGTGGTCCAGGGCCATGTGATGGAACAACAATGTCGCGACCACGCGCTGATTGCTGTCGTCCTGCCCGTAGGCCAGGCGCATCATCGGTGCCTGGGTGACATCCAGGCGGTGATGCCGTGGGTCGAAGCGCTGGCGCAGTTGCGCCGCGGCATCGCCAGCGGCAGGATCGAGGTCGACCGCTTCCACAGGCAGCCTCGCTTTACGCCAGACCACCTGGACCGGTTCGTCCAGGCCCTCCCAGACCACGCTGGTGCGCAAGATGTCGTGTCGATCGATCACCACCTGCAGTGCCTGGATGAACGCATCGAGGCGTTCACGGTTATCGAAGGCGAACTGGGTCTGCAACACGTACGGGTCGCCCTGTTCGGCAGCCAGATGGTGATAAAGAATGCCTTCCTGCAACGGTGCCAGCGGGTAGATGTCCTGCACGTTGGGTGCGCCGCCGGGCACGCTCGCGATGAGTCGGTCCAGGGTTTGCTGGGGCAGGCTAAGCAGCGGCAAGAGGTCGGGGGTGATGCGCTCGCAGCCCAGGGGAATCAGGTTCCCAGGGACACTGACTTCCTTGCCGCTGCCGATGGCCGCCGCCAGTGAGGCCAGGGTTGGTTGGCTGAACAGCACACGCACGTCGGCGCTCAAGCCAGCTTGACGCATGCGCTCGATCAGCGTGACCGCCAGCAACGAGTGGCCACCCAGTTCGAAGAAATGGTCGTGGCGACCCACCTGCCCAACCTTGAGCACTTCGGACCAGAGCTGCGCCAGTGTCTGTTCGATCTCGCCCAAGGGGGCTTCGTATTCGCGAGTGGCATAGGCCTCGACGTCTGGAGCCGGCAGCGCACGGCGATCCAGCTTGCCATTGGCGGTCAGCGGGAAGGACGCCAACACCACAAACGCACTGGGTACCATGTACTCGGCCAGGGCTGCTGCCAGCTCGGCGCGCAGTTCCTGCGCTGACAAGCTGACACCTTCGTCGGCTACCACATAACCCACCAGGCGCTTTGCCCCCGGCTCGTCCTGTCGCGCCAGCACCACCGCGTCTTTCACGCCGGCGCACTGGCCAAGGCGAGCTTCAATTTCGCCCAATTCGATACGGAAACCGCGGATCTTCACCTGGTCGTCGTTACGCCCCAGGTAATCCACCGTGCCATCGGCGCGCCAACGCGCCAGGTCGCCAGTGCGGTACAGCAGGGTTCCTGGATCGGCATTGAATGGGTCGCTGACAAACTTCTCGGCGGTCAGCTCGGGGCGGTTCAGGTAGCCTTTCGCGACGCCGTCGCCACCGATGTACAACTCGCCCACCACGCCAATGGGCACTGGCTGCTGGTTGGCGTCCAGCACGTAGACGCGGGCGTTGCCAACAGGACGGCCAATCGGGATAGCCCCGTCGCCCACTGTTTCGATTTCATGGGTGGTGGTAAAGGTGGTGCCTTCGGTCGGGCCGTAACCATTGAGCAGATGAACCGGCGCGCCCTCCTCCAAGACGCGGCTGATCACCGCCGGATCCAGCACATCGCCGCCGACGATCAGGTAACGCAGCTGCGCGAACACAGCCATAAGGCCAGCAGCGTATTGATGGAACAGACCGGCCGTCATCCACAACACGCTGACCGACTGCTCGGCCAATAGCGCGGCAAAACGTTCCTGGGACAGCAACACCTCCTGCTCGACCACCACCACGCAACCGCCGTTGAGCAACGGCGCCCAGACGTCCAGGGTACTGGCGTCGAAGGCCGGGTTGGAGGCGAAGGCGACCCGGTCCCGGGCGTTGAAATCGGCATAGCCGTTGTTGATCACCAACCGATTGATCGCCCGGTGCGGCACCAGCACGCCTTTGGGGGTACCGGTGGAACCCGAGGTGTACATGATGTAGGCGACCGATTCGGCGTTCTGCATCAAGTTCAAGTCATCAGCGGCTGCGCCAGCCAGGTCCAGCGTATCCAGGTCCACGCGCGCGGTGTCCCCAGGCGTGGCCTGGGTGCTCAGGGTCAGCAGGACCCGCGCCCCGCTGTCCTGCGCCATGAAATGCTGACGTTCCAGGGGGGCGCTGACGTCCAGCGGTACGTAGGCAGCGGCGCACTTGAGGATCGCCAACTGGCTGACCAGCAGCTCTATCGAACGCCCCAGAAGGACCGCCACCCGATCACCCGGCTGCACCCCAAGGCCGACCAGATACCGGGCCAGGCGGTTAGCCCGGTCATTCAACTCTGCGTAGGTCAGGCTGTATTCGTCATGCACCGCCGCCGGTGCCTGCGGGCGGGCCTGGGCCTGGGCCTCGAACAGGCCATGAACGGTCCTGTCCCGGGGATAGCGGCGAGTGGTGGCGTTGAAATCCACTAGCAATTGCCGACGTTTGTCCTTCGGCAGGATATCGAGTCGACACAGCGGTAACTCCGGCGTTTGCTCCAGTGCCTGGACCAGGCTTTCAAGCGCCATCAGCATGTAGTCGCCCGTGCGCTGCGCGCCGATCTCGGCCAAGGCCAGTACGCTCAGGCTGAAGCCTTCGCCCAAGTCGTCCACTGACAAAGTCAACGGGTAGTTGGTGCCCTCGGCACCGCCCAGCACATGCAGCCCTTCCCAAGCGGCAAAAGCCTCGGTGGTAGGCGCTTGCGCAGTGCCGCTGTGCCGGTAATTGAGCAATGAACCAAACAGCGGAGCCGGCGCTGGCACACCGCTGCAACGCTGGGCCAGGGCCAACGATGCATGCTCATGCCCGAGCAAAGCCGTCAGGCTCGCGTGGGTCGCTCTCACCCCCTCGCGCACATCCTGCCCGGTCAGTTTCACCCGCAGCGGCAGCGTATTGATGAACATGCCCAGCGCGCGGCCGGCACCGTCACCACCCTGCATTCGCCCCATCAGCACGGTGCCGAACACCACATCCTGCCGACCGCAAACCCCGCCCACCACCCGCGCCCAGGCCAAGTGGTGCAGGCTGGCCGCACTGACACCCAACTGACGGGCCTGTATGCGCAAGCGACGGCTCAACGAGGCCTCGACCGGCAGGTGCGCTTCCTCGATCACCGGTTCACGTTCGGGGACCTCGGCAAAGCCCAGTGGCAGCGTCGGTTCATCAACGTCGGCCAACATGTCGCGGAAAAACGTCTCATGGGATTCAGGGCCCGCGCCCAGCCGGACCTGTGCCACGTAGTTACGATACGGCACAGCGGCGGGCAGCCCCTCGGACTTTCCGAGCAGGAACGCCTGCATCTCATGCTGCACCAACTCCAGTGCCGCATGGTCCAGCGCCATGTGGTGGAACAACAGGATCGCCACCCAGCGTGCGTTGACCGGGTCCTGCGCACAGACCAGGCGCATCAGCGGCGCTCGTCCCACGTCCAGGCGGTGATGCCGGGTGTCGAAGCGCTGTTGCAGTTGCCACACGATGTCGCCATCGGCCGGATCAAGCGCGAGTGCTTCCAGCGCCAACTGCGCTTTGTGCCAGACGACTTGCAGCGGTTCGTCGAGCCCTTCCCATACCACCGAGGTGCGCAGGATGTCATGGCGGTCGATCACCCCTTGCAGCGCCTGGGTAAAGTCATCCAGCCGCGTGCGTTGATCCGCGCCGAACAAGGCTTGCAACACATAGGGATCGCCCTGTTCTGCGACGAGGTGATGGTAAAAAATGCCTTCCTGAAGCGGTGCCAGGGGGTAGATGTCCTGCACATTGCCGGCCCCACCAGGCACGCCGTCGACAATCCGGTCGATTTCCTCCTGCGTGAGGCTGACCAGCGGCAGCATGTCCGGAGTGATACGGAATGCCGGACTCAGCCAGTCGCCACCATTTCTCTCCACCAGGTCGAGCAATTCATGCTTATGGACAATGAGGCTGTCCCACAGCGCGTTGTCCAGTCCTTCGTCGTCGCCCAGGATCACAAGGTTGTCGTCGTCCTGTTGGAGACGGATCGGGTGCTGGGACAGAGCTGTCATCAATTCGCTGAATTGCATCGAAGGACCTGCTTTTCTAGTTCGGAGTGGTTGACGATAAAAACGTGTTTTTCAGGTACGGCGCGGCGCCTGGACGGCGGTTGGGCCGACCTCGGCGCACGGGCCAAAGCGCTGGATAATCGTCACGTTCAACCGAAGGCGGCGGTTTGCGAACCGCGCCTTACAGGCCAAAAAAAATTAGAGCATTCGGTAGGTGATGTCTGTCATGGGAAGCAGGGACAAGCCCCGACGTCGGCCAGACAGGGCATACAGATGCGCGGGATCAAGGGCGAGCGCCCTGCCCGGAAGCCCGGGACAGGGCATTCATCCCTCAGGTGAAGCGGCCGACTCAGATACTGCGTTTGCGCTTGAGCGCGGGAATTGTCGTCATCGGTACATTAATAGGCCGTACCTCGCCCACGGCGGCAGCCACCAGGGCCAGGGTGGGCTGGCCGAACAGCACACGGATATCGGCCTCCATGCCGTCCTGGCGCATGCGTTCGATCAGCGTCACGGCGAGCAACGAGTGGCCACCCAGTTCGAAGAAGTGGTCATGCCGACCCACTCGTTCGACCTTGAGCAACTCCGCCCACAACGCTGCGAGCTTGATCTCCATGTCGTCCACCGGGGCTTCATACAGACGCGTGGTGTAGGCATGGCTGTCGGGGGCCGGTAGCGCCTTGCGGTCGAGCTTGCCGTTCGGCGTCAGGGGCAAGGCATCCAGGCGCACGTAGGCGGCGGGCACCATATACGCTGGTAACTGCGCTTGCAGGTGCGTGCGCAGGGTTTCGATGGCGACAGCTTCGTCCGGCGAGTGCTGGGTGAAATAGGCGACCAGGCGTTTGTCGCCCGGTATGTCTTCGCGGGCCAGGACCACGGTTTCCTTGATGTTTGGCGCCTGGGCGAGCTTGGCTTCGATCTCGCCCAGCTCGATGCGGAAACCACGGATCTTCACCTGGTCGTCGTTACGGCCCAGGTATTCGATGTTGCCGTCCGGCAGGTAGCGACCCAGGTCGCCAGTGCGATACATGCGGGCGTGTGGAGCCGTGCTGAACGGGTCTTTCAGGAAACGCTCGGCCGTGAGGTCGTCACGGTTCAGATAACCCCGCGCGACCCCAGCGCCACCGATATAGATCTCACCCGGCACGCCCAGTGGCACCGGTTTTTTATGTTCGTCCAGCAGATAGAACTGGGTATTGGCCACCGGTTTACCGATATGTGCGGCAAAGCCGTCTTCACGGGCCATCGACACCCAACTTGAGTACGTCGTGGTCTCCGAAGGGCCATAGAGGTTGCACAGGCGCTTGACCTGGGTCTGCTCGAACAACGTTTCCACCAGGCTGCGCTTCAAGGCTTCACCAGCGACGTTGACCGTGTCGACGCCCTCGCCCAATCCGCCCGATTCCAGCAACGCCTTGAGCGCCGACGGCACGGTATTGATCAAGGTGATGTCGTGTTCGCCCTGTTGCAGTTCCAGCACATTAGTGACCACGTCGATGCTGCCGCCGGAGGTCAGCGGCGCGAAGCACTCGTAGACGGCCAAGTCGA